>JBASML010000090.1:0-2048 GCA_049656845.1 Syntrophaceticus sp. | reverse complement strand
TTATACCTCTATCCTAAAGATCTAGGAAAAAGAGACTTAAAAGATACAAAAATTATCAAGATTGAACTTGATTCCGAATAAAAAGAGAACAATAACTTACATAAGAGGGTAATTTATGAAAGCAATTACAACCTTGCTGGTAATACTAGGTATCATTGGTGGTTTCTTGGGGCTTATGATGTTTGGTGATATTGGGATTGCAGCAATCATAGGAGCACTAGCAGCTCTCTTATCAGGAATCGGATTTTTTATCACAAGTAAAAATATATGAGAAACATGGCCATCCATTCACTGCCCACGGTAGCCATGATACCAGCAAGCCCGATTAGCAAAACTTATCCCCTCGCAAAGGTACCGGCTACCACCAGATTTTGTCGAATACCAGGCGGGCGTGATTATTATATGATAAGAACCCCATTGAAGAAATACAAGGGGTTCCCTTTTTTGTGTAGCTTACTGTGTAGCTTACGCAAAAAGACGAACACAACTGTAAACTATCCCTTTCCATTTGTCGACACCTCGTTTAGACTGGAGATCGCAAAGCCGTTCAGTACCATGGCAAAGAAGGATTCTTCACATCTATGGAGATCTAGTTACTGGCAAGGAGATTTTTGAGGATTTGTTTGAGGATTTTATCTAGTTGAATACAACTCATAACCTTCTGCAGAACAAGGTATGCTAAAAATCACTATCTCATTTAGGATCAACTGAGTGGTCTTGATTTAAATCAAAATAGCGAACCGGAGCTCTCGTGAGACCTATTTTCTACTACATCTATGATAATCCTAAGCCCGTCATCATTTTGCTGATGTAGCAGCTGAACCTCGAGTCCGGCTTCCTGTAAAACCCTTACTCCTTGTTCTAAAGAATTAATAAATAAACGAAGATCATTAACTATTGGCTTAATATTTTGTTTATTTTGTTTTTTTCGTTTTTTTATTTCCCGGGAAATAATTTTGTCACTTTTTTTTGTTTTTTCTGCTTTAATTATAGTCTCCCAGTCTCGCACCTTAATTTCATTTTTTTCAGCATACTCCAGCGCCTCCATCTGAGAATTAATATCATCCAATTCTAACAAAGCCCGTGCATGACGTTCAGATAATTTCAGCTGATAAATTTTTTCTCTCACTTTTTGATCAAGTTTCAAAAGCCTAATTTTATTGGCAATGGTGCTTTGGCTGAGGCCCATCTTTTGAGCCACCTCAGACTGTGTTAAATGAAAGTGTTCAATCAGGTTTTGAAAACCTTCTGCTTCTTCTAAAAAATGTAGGTTACGGCGCTGTATATTTTCGACCAAAGCCACCTCAGCTGCCTCTCTATCACTCAATGCGCATATCACAGCATTAATTTCCTTTAATCCAGCTTTGACACTAGCACGTACCCTCCGCTCACCAGCGATTAATTCATAACAGTTTTCACTTGGTCTTACAACAACAGGCTGTAGTACTCCAACCTCTTTAATAGATTCCACAAGTTCATCAATTTCTTGATTTTCAATATCAAAGCGCGGCTGAAATTTTCCGCATTTTATCTTATCCAATGGAATCATTGCTGTTCTCCGTTCCCGTTCACGGCCTTTAAGAATTCTCTCCAGCAACTTCCAACCCCCTAAGTTTTATAATCCTTCTATCCCAATTCGACATCTTCATTTTTTTTCCTGCAATATTTACAACGGTTTTTTTGCTGGCACACCAGGCCTCCTGGGAAACCTAGAGGGTGTCTCCTCTTCTTTTGCTATTACAACAAGATGCCTTCCCTTCTCACCTGGAAAAGAATAAGGGATCACTTTTTCCACTTTACCATGCAGAATATCCAGTGCCCTTTCTGCTGTTTCAATCTCTTTATGAACCTCATACCCCTTTAATGCAATCAACTTTCCATGATTACACTTTAAGAATGGCAATCCCAATTCCAACAACACACTAAGAGGGGCAACCGCTCTGGCAACTGCACAGTCGAAAACCCCTCTATATTCTTCTTGATGAGCTATATTTTCTATTCTATCCCAGATGATAAAACAGTCCTTTAAATTAAGGGTTTCTATAACT
>JBASML010000089.1:0-20630 GCA_049656845.1 Syntrophaceticus sp. | reverse complement strand
CACCTGGTGTCAACAAATTGGTACGGGTTTACGTAGCTCAAAAAAGAAAGGTGTCTATGGGGGATAAGATGGCTGGAAGGCATGGGAACAAGGGGGTTATATCCCGGATTATGCCTGAAGAAGATATGCCATTCTTGCCTGATGGTACCCCTGTGGAGATTGTCTTAAACCCTCTGGGAGTTCCTTCTCGTATGAATATCGGACAAATCCTGGAGTGCCATCTGGGGCGGGCTGCCCATAAGATGGGGATTTATACAGCATCTCCAGTATATGATGGTGCAGTGGAAGATGACATTATGGATACCCTTGAAAAAGCAGAATTTCCCCGGGATGGTAAGACAGTGCTTTATGATGGTCGTACAGGAGAGCCTTACGACAACGAGATCACAGTTGGTTATATATATATGATGAAACTGGCCCATCTGGTGGATGATAAGATACATGCCCGTTCCACAGGGCCTTACTCCCTGGTGACACAACAGCCCCTGGGTGGAAAGGCTCAATTTGGAGGGCAGCGTTTTGGTGAAATGGAAGTTTGGGCACTGGAGGCTTATGGAGCTGCCTATACCCTACAGGAGATCTTGACGGTCAAATCCGATGATATCGTAGGCCGGGTGAAAACCTATGAAGCCATTGTTAAGGGAGAAAATGTTCCAGAGCCAGGAGTTCCCGAATCCTTTAAGGTATTGATCAAAGAACTACAAAGCCTCTCTTTAGATGTTAGGGTGCTTACAGAAACCAATGAAGAAGTGGAGATCAAAGATGATGAAGATGATGTGGAAGAAACCGCTAAAGAGCTTGAACTCGATGAAAGCAGTGTACCAGCGGTTTCAGGGAGGGCCAAAAAGTCGGCCCCTGCACTCGATGAAGAAGAGGAAGAGGAAGATGATGAAGAGGAAAAGTATGAGATGGGCGATATAGAGGAAACAGATGAAACTGAAGATACTGTAGCTGATAAAGGCCCTGATAAAGGCATTGATTATATCGATGCTAGTAGGACAGGTGATATTTCGGCCGGGGAAAACGAAGAAGATGAGGATGAAGAGTATATTCCCCGGGGGCCCAGGAAACTGCGTCTAGAGGCGAAGGGAAGGGCAAAAATATCCTCCTTCGTTGACGATCCGCAGGGCGAGGAAGACGAATAGGTTTTCTTGAGGCTTAACGCCTGAGAAAGGAGCGATTGTCTTTGTCATTGCAGGACGTCACAAATATTAATAATAATAATAGTTTTGAGAGTATCCGGATTGGCCTTGCTTCTCCGGAGAAGATTAGATCATGGTCCAGCGGTGAAGTAAAAAAGCCTGAGACCATCAACTACAGGACACTCAAACCAGAGCGGGATGGTCTATTTTGTGAGCGGATCTTTGGCCCCACTAAAGATTGGGAGTGTCACTGCGGGAAATATAAACGAGTGCGTTACAAAGGTGTTATCTGTGACCGCTGTGGTGTGGAGGTTACTAAGTCCAAAGTAAGGAGGGAGCGATTAGGACACATCGAATTAGCGGCACCTGTATCCCATATCTGGTATTTCAAGGGAATACCCAGCCGTATGGGATTAATTCTGGATATGTCACCTCGTACATTGGAAAAGGTGCTCTATTTCGTATCCTATATTGTTCTCGATGCAGGGGATGTTCCAGACTTAAGTAAGAAACAACTACTTAATGAGTCTGAATACAGAGAGTTAAAAGAACAGTATGGCAACCGCTTTCGGGCGGGAATGGGAGCAGAAGCCATCAAGGAACTGCTTGAAGAAATAGATATGGATAAACTAAGTGAGGAACTGCGGGTTGAACTTCGGGAAACCACAGGACAGCGTAAGGTACGGGCGATTAGGCGCCTGGAAGTTGTAGAGGCCTTTCGGAAATCTGGGAATCGGCCTGAGTGGATGATCCTGGAGGTAATTCCGGTGATACCGCCGGAGCTGCGGCCTATGGTGCAGCTGGATGGTGGTAGGTTTGCTACCTCCGATTTAAATGATCTCTACCGAAGGGTAATTAACCGCAACAACAGGCTAAAGCGTCTGTTGGACCTGGGAGCTCCTGACATTATTGTACGCAATGAAAAGCGAATGCTTCAGGAGGCAGTAGATGCCCTTATAGACAACGGCAGGCGTGGCCGTCCAGTAACAGGACCTGGAAATAGGGCATTGAAATCCTTAAGTGACATGCTTAAAGGAAAGCAGGGACGCTTTCGCCAGAATCTGCTGGGTAAGAGGGTAGATTACTCCGGGCGTTCGGTTATTGTTGTGGGGCCTGATTTAAAACTACACCAGTGCGGCCTCCCCAAAGAGATGGCTCTGGAGCTTTTCAAACCCTTTGTAATGAAGTGCCTTGTGGAAAGGGGTTTTGTTCACAACATTAAAAGCGCAAAGCGTATGGTAGAGCGGGCACGCCCGGAGGTCTGGGATGTATTGGAGGATGTTATTAAACAGCATCCGGTATTATTAAACCGGGCACCAACATTGCACAGGCTTGGTATCCAAGCATTTGAACCGATCTTGGTTGAGGGTAGGGCGATTCAGATTCACCCCTTGGTCTGTACCGGTTATAATGCTGACTTTGATGGTGACCAGATGGCTGTGCATGTACCTCTCTCTGCAGAGGCTCAATCTGAGGCGCGCGTACTCATGCTTTCGGCGCATAACCTTCTCAACCCCAAGGATGGGCGTCCGGTTGTTGCTCCCACCCAGGATATGGTTCTTGGGAGTTACTACTTGACTCTGGAAGTGGAGGGTGCCAAGGGAGAGGGTAAGTGTTTTAGCGATGCTGATGAGGCAATTTTTGCCTATGAAAGCAAGGTTATAGACCTCCATGCTGTAATCAAAGTGCGGCATAATGGGAAACTTATGGAAACCACTGTGGGAAGACTGATTTTGAACCAGGTGATTCCACCTGAATTGGGTTACTATAATGAAGTAATTGATAAAAAAATGGTTGCCGAGATCATCGGTGAGTGTTACCGACGTAAAGGTTTCCATGATACAGCAAAGATGCTGGACGGCATCAAAGATCTCGGTTTTAAATATGCTACAAAAGCGGGAGTTACTGTTGGGGTAACCGATGTTACTATTCCACCGGAGAAAGCAGACATTATTGCCCGTTCTGAAAAGAGTGTTGAAGAAGTCGAGCAACAGTACAGCCGTGGCCTAATTACAGAAGATGAGCGCTATGAGAGGGTAACGGGAATCTGGAAAAGGGCTACTGATGAGGTTACTGAATGCCTGCTTGCCCATCTAGATCACATGAACCCCATCTATATGATGGCTATTTCCGGTGCCAGGGGAAGTATCCAGCAGATTAGGCAGTTAGCTGGTATGCGTGGGTTGATGGCTGACCCTTCAGGTGAGATTATCGACCTCCCCATTAAGTCAAACTTCCGGGAAGGCCTTACGGTTTTGGAGTATTTTATTTCCACCCATGGGGCCAGGAAAGGGTTAGCTGACACAGCTCTAAGAACTGCGGATTCAGGTTACCTTACTAGGCGCTTAGTGGATGTTGCCCAAGATGTCATCGTCCGGGAAGATGACTGCGGTACAACAGAGGGTTTTGTTGTAGAAGCCATCAAAGAAGGGGACGATATAATTGAATCCTTGGAAGAAAGGATTGTTGGCCGCATAACTCTTGGTCCGGTTATTCATCCGGAAACAGGAGAGGTGATTGTCCCGGAAAACACTGAGATTATGGAAGATGATGCTAAGCACATCATTGAGGCTGGGATAGAAAAAGTGGAGATCCGCTCGGTGCTTACCTGCAAGACTCGTTACGGTACCTGTCGGAA
Organism: Syntrophaceticus sp.; assembly: GCA_049656845.1. Taxonomy (GTDB): domain Bacteria; phylum Bacillota; class DSM-12270; order Thermacetogeniales; family Thermacetogeniaceae; genus Syntrophaceticus. Next base: position 16,850 of record JBASML010000089.1, on the reverse strand, counting down.
GTGCTACGGGAGAAATATGGCTACAGGTTTCCCGGTAGAGATCGGTGAAGCGGTGGGTATTATGGCGGCCCAGTCCATTGGTGAGCCTGGGACACAGCTGACCATGCGTACCTTCCATACCGGAGGGGTGGCTGGGGAGGATATTACCCAGGGTTTACCACGTGTTGAGGAACTCTTTGAGGCGCGCAAGCCCAAGGGGCAGGCCACCATTGCTGAGTGTAATGGTGTAGTCAAGATCCAGGAAGTAAAAGGCAAGCGAGAGATCGAGCTTCTTGGGGAGGATGGGGAGAAACACACATACCAGATTCCCTTTGGGTCAAGACTGCAGGTAAAAGATGGTGATTATGTGGAGGCTGGCCAGGCACTCACAGAAGGGTCAATTAATCCCCATGACCTCCTGCATGTCAAAGGTGTAGGAGCTGTTCAGGATTATCTACTACGGGAGGTACAGCGAGTGTATCGAATGCAAGGTGTAGATATCAATGACAAACACATTGAAGTGATGATCCGGCAGATTCTGCGTAAAGTGAAGGTAGATGACCCGGGAGATACTGATTTGCTCCCCGGGGGATTAATCGATTCCTTCGAATTAGAGGAGGAGAACGCCAGAGTTGTTGCTGAGGGATTGAATCCGGCTACATCAAAACCAGTAATTTTGGGAATCACTAAAGCCTCATTGGCTACAGATTCCTTCCTTTCAGCTGCATCTTTCCAGGAGACCACCAGGGTGCTCACAGAGGCAGCCATCAAAGGGAAGGTGGATCCCTTATTAGGCTTAAAGGAAAATGTTATTATTGGAAAGCTCATTCCAGCTGGGACCGGTATGTCTCGTTACCGCAACATTAAGGTTTATAGTAAGCGGGAACTTGAAAATGCTGAGGCTGAGGAGGTACAGGAAGAGGCACCTCTTCAGGAGGCAGATCAAGTAGATGTGCAGGTGCATCACAGTTAAAGGTATGGGCAGTAGGCATTTCTATAAGATAAATAGTTGACAGGGGTCTTGTTTAGGTGTTAAAATCAACACTGTGGTTTTACGCTAACTGCCTCAACTGCTCATTTTAACGGTATTTTAAAGGATGGGTGAGGAGAGGAATGCAGAGGTTGATCAATGCCAGCAGGAAAACTGTTGGCACCAAGCAGACCCAAAAATTTATAGAGAGTGGGCAGGTATTGGTTGTTTATATAGCTAAAGATGCCGAAGAACGCATTACATCACCTTTATTACAGATGTGTAAGGAAAAAGGCATTGAAGTTGTCTATGTAGATTCGATGAAAGAATTAGGCAATGCGTGTGGTATCAAGGTCGGAGCAGCAACAGCTGCGGTTCTGAAATAAGCAGATTCCGGACAGTACTTTATGCTCCAATAGTTATTGACAGCCGGGGAAAAGGAGGTGTTAGATGTGCCAACACTTAATCAGATGGTTCGTAAGGGACGCAAGAGGACAACAAAAAAATCAGATGCTCCTGCTTTAAAGAACTCGCCTCAAAAGCGTGGTGTCTGTACCAGGGTTTATACAACAACTCCTAAGAAACCCAATTCTGCACTGCGGAAAGTAGCCAGGGTGCGCTTGACTAATGGGGCTGAAGTTACTGCCTATATACCAGGAATCGGACATAACCTGCAGGAACACTCAGTGGTCCTTGTGCGAGGTGGCCGTGTGAAGGACCTTCCTGGTGTGCGATATCACATTGTTAGGGGTTCTCTAGATGCCGCGGGTGTTCAGGGGCGAAGTCGTGGACGTTCCAAATATGGGGCAAAGAAACCCAAAACTGTAAAAGCTTAGTTTTTGAAGGGAGGTTGTCACACAAGTGCCACGCCGTGGTAATATCAATAAATATGAGCTGCCGCCGGACCCTGTTTACGGTAGCCAGGTTTTCACAAAACTGGTGAACCAGGTTATGTGGGACGGCCGGAAGAGCCGTGCCGAAGAGATTTGTTATGGGGCATTTGATCTGATCAAGGAAAAGACGAAAAAGGACCCCATGGAAGTTTTTGAACAGGCCTTAAAAAATATTATGCCGGTTCTGGAAGTTAAGGTACGACGTGTGGGAGGCGCCAATTATCAAGTACCAGTTGAGGTGCGTCCTGATCGCCGTTTAACACTTGGCATCAGATGGTTAGTAAATTATGCTAGGATTAGGACCGGCAAAAGCATGCAGGAGAAGCTGGCTGGGGAGATAATGGACGCCGCCGAGAACACTGGAGCGGCAGTAAAGAAGAAAGAAGATACTCATAAAATGGCAGAAGCCAATAAGGCTTTCGCTCATTATCGTTGGTAGTAATCATTAATTTTACATTAATTTCTAATGGAAAGGGGGGATGTGTGCATGGGACGTGAGGTTCCCTTTGAAAAGATTCGCAATATTGGTATTATGGCGCATATCGACGCGGGAAAGACTACGACAACAGAGCGCATCCTTTTTTACTCAGGAAGGGTTTATAGAATAGGAGAAGTGGATGATGGAGCAGCAACCATGGACTGGATGGTTCAAGAGCAGGAGCGCGGCATAACAATCATGTCTGCTGCGACTACCTGCCAATGGCGTGATTTTATTATTAACATTATTGACACGCCCGGCCACGTGGACTTTACAGCAGAGGTAGAACGCTCTCTGCGGGTACTCGACGGGGCTGTTGCCATCTTTGATGCAGTTGCTGGAGTGGAGCCACAATCGGAAACAGTTTGGAGACAGGCGGACCATTACCAAATCCCCCGACTGGCTTATCTGAACAAGATGGATCGTGTTGGCGCTGATTTTCACCGGGCAGTAGCCATGATTCGCAAGCGTCTGCAGACCAATGCGGTACCTATACAGCTTCCTATTGGAAGTGAGAACTCATTTAGAGGTATCATCGACCTGGTCAAAGATAAGGCGATTATCTACCAGGATGAGTTGGGTATGGAGTTTAAAGAGGTGCCTGTACCAGAGGAGCTGCTCGCTGAAAAGCGCTTTTACAGGGAGCACCTTTTAGAGGCCCTGGCAGAATTTGATGATCAGCTGTTAGTCAACTATTTGGAAGGTGAAAAGATCACTGATAGTCAGATCAAGGCTGCAATCCGAAAAGGCGTTATGTCATGTAGATTTATACCGGTTCTGTGTGGAGCATCATTTCATAACAAAGGGGTTCAGCCGTTGTTGGATGCAATTGTAGATTATTTGCCATCGCCATTGGATGTACCACCTATTGTGGGTACAAATCCAGAAACGGGGGAGAAAGTCTGCAGGATAGTGGATGATAATGAACCCCTTGCTGCACTGGCCTTTAAGGTACAGACCGACAGCTATGTAGGGAAACTGGTGTTTTTGCGCATTTATTCTGGGTCAATGAAAACAGGTGATATGGTCTATAATGCTGCCAAAGGGAAAAAAGAGCGCATTGGACGGCTGATGAGGATGCATGCTAACCACCGCCAGGATATAAGTGAGGCATATGCCGGGGAGATTGTGGCAGCAGTAGGGCTTAAAGGAACTGCTACTGGAGATACTCTGTGTTCAGAGGATCATCCCATTTTACTTGAATCCATATTTTTCCCAGAACCTGTGATCACAGTTGCTATAGAACCAAAAACTAAGGATGATCAGGACCGTATTGGAATGGCACTAGCCCGTCTTGCGGAAGAAGATCCCACTTTCCGTACCTATACAGATCATGACACCGGACAGACGCTGATCGCTGGAATGGGAGAACTGCACCTGGAGATTATTGTTGATCGGTTGTTCAGAGAATTTCATGTTGAGGCTAATGTGGGCAAACCCCAGGTAGCCTATAAGGAAACCATCAGTCGCAGTGCCCGGGGGGAAGGCAAATACATCAAGCAAAGTGGTGGGCACGGACAGTATGGGCATGTAATCCTGGAAATAGAACCCCTTGCTACAGGCCAGGGCTTTGAATTTGAGGACCGCACAACTGGTGGAATTATTCCTAAAGAATTTATTCCTGCTATCGAAAGCGGTATACGAGAGGCTCTGGAAAGTGGAGTTTTAGCGGGATATCCCATGGTTGATATCCGGGCTATACTGGTGGGAGGGTCTTTTCATGAGGTGGACTCTTCGGAATTGGCCTTTAAGATAGCTGGAGCACAAGCTTTTCGTGATGCTGCTGAAAAAGGAAAGCCTGTGATTTTGGAGCCTGTCATGAAAGTGGAGATTAATGTGCCTGAGGAGTACTTGGGTGATGTTATTGGGGACTTTGGTTCCCGGCGTGGCCGGATTGAAACCACAGAAATGGAAGGTAATTACCAGGTGGTGAAGGGACTGGTGCCCCTTGCAGAAATGTTTGGCTATGCCACTGAGCTCCGCTCACTTACACAGGGACGAGGTAGTTATGTGATGCAGTATGATCACTATGAACAGGCTCCTGCTGAAGTAGTAGAGCAGCTTTTTAAAGCCCGGGGTTATGGCTTTGCTATTTAAGTAATTTGTTGTACTACTTAATTTTAGGTTATCCTTGGGATGTTGCCCAGCACTTATTTATTCCTTATCAAAGTGGTGCTGGGATTAATTCAGCCAATTATCAATATTTAGAAAGGAAGGATTTTAAAAATGGCTAAGAAGAAGTATGAGCGCACAAAGCCGCATGTGAACATTGGGACCATCGGTCATGTGGACCACGGCAAAACAACATTAACTTCAGCTATTACCAAGATTTTGAGCCAGAAGGGGTATGCCAGTGCCACTGATTACAGTGAGATCGATAAGGCTCCTGAAGAAAGAGAACGGGGCATCACCATTGCTATTTCCCATGTGGAGTATGAGACCGATAACAGGCACTATGCCCATGTGGACTGCCCTGGTCATGCTGACTACATCAAGAATATGATCACCGGTGCCGCCCAGATGGATGGTGCAATTCTGGTAGTTTCCGCTGCTGATGGCCCTATGCCACAGACCAGGGAGCACATCGTTTTAGCCCGTCAGGTGGGTGTGCCCAGAATTGTGGTTTTCCTCAACAAGGCTGATATGGTTGATGATCCTGAACTGATGGAACTGGTGGAGCTAGAGGTTCGGGAACTTCTAAGTGAGTATGAATTCCCAGGGGATGAAATTCCCGTAATTGCAGGGAGTGCCTTGAAGGCCATGGAGTGTGGCTGTGGGAACCCAGATTGTGAGCACTGTGGGCCTATTCTTAAGCTTATGGATGCTGTAGATGAATACTTCCCTACCCCAGAGCGGGATGTTGATAAACCATTCTTGATGCCAGTTGAGGACGTGTTCACTATTACCGGTCGTGGTACAGTTGTTACCGGTAGAGTAGAACGGGGCGTTGTCAAGGTTGGAGACAGTGTGGAAATCGTGGGGCTTCAGGATGAGCCACGGAAGACCGTTGTCACTGGTGTAGAAATGTTTCGCAAGCTTCTTGACCAGGGTCAGGCTGGGGACAACATCGGTGTGCTGTTAAGGGGTATTGACAGAGAGGATGTAGAGCGTGGCCAGGTTATTGCTAAGCCTGGTTCGGTGAAACCTCATACTAAGTTCAATGCAGAGGTTTATGTCTTAACCAAAGAAGAGGGAGGACGCCATACACCTTTCTTCCAGGGCTACAGGCCGCAGTTCTATTTCCGCACCACCGATGTTACAGGCACAATTAAGTTGCCTGAAGGTGTAGAGATGGTTATGCCTGGTGATAATGTAAATATGGAGGTAGAACTCATCACTCCCATTGCTATTGAAGAGGGACTTCGTTTTGCTGTTCGAGAAGGTGGCCGCACCGTAGGAGCCGGTGTTGTTACTAGTATCATTGAATAGCATATCCCTTAAACATCAGGGACAGGAGTGGCGAGGGCTGCTTAAGGAGGGATGAGAGTGGCGCGCCAGAAAATACGTATCAGGTTAAAAGCCTTTGATCACAAAATTCTCGACCAGTCGGCACAAAAGATTGTAGAGACAGCAAGCCGCACAGGGGCATTGATTTCAGGTCCCGTTCCGCTACCAACGGAAAAGAGTATTATTACTGTTTTACGTTCACCACATGTAGATAAGGATTCCCGGGAGCAGTTTGAGATGCGGACACATAAACGGCTTGTGGATATCTTGGAACCAACGCCGAAAACTATCGATGCCCTCATGCGTCTCGACCTTCCGGCTGGAGTTGACATCGAGATTAAATTATAAGAAATGCCGGATGGTCAGGGATTAGGAGGTGGAAAAGTTGCGGAAAAGCATTCTTGGCCGCAAAGTGGGTATGTCCCAAATTTTCGATGAAGAAGGAAAAGCAGTACCAGTAACAGTGATTGAAGCGGGTCCCTGCTATGTTGTCCAAAAGAAAACCCCGGAGCAGGATGGCTATGCTGCATTACAGCTTGGCTTTAAAGATGTGAGTGAGGATAAGTTAAACAATCCTGTGCGTGGCCATTTCAACAAAGAAAAAGTGAAACCGCTCCGTTTTCTCAAAGAGATGCGCCTCGATGAGGCGGAGTTAGACAGCTATAAGGTAGGGCAAGAAATAAAAGTAGATATTTTTGCCCCAGGTGAGAGTGTGGATGTTCAGGGGATTTCTAAAGGGAAGGGCTTTGCCGGTGGGATTAAAAGACACGGTTTCCATAGGGGCCCTTCAAAGCACGGGTCTAAATACCATCGTGGTCCTGGATCACTTGGGGCGGCGGGTGTCGGGCGCGTGTTCAAAGGAAGGAAACTGCCTGGCAGGATGGGTGGAGATAAGGTGACAGTAAAAAACCTCCAGGTAGTAAAGGTAGATACAGAACGCAATCTCCTATTAGTACGGGGGGCGGTTCCAGGCCCCCGCAAGGGATTATTGATGATTAAAGATTCGCTGCGCTAGCCGGAAAGGAGGAATAAATGATGCCGAAAGCTGCTTTGTATAATGCAGAAGGGAAAAGGACAGGAGATGTAGATCTCCGGGATGATATATTTGGTGTCCCGATTAACGATGATGTCCTCCACCAGGCTGTAGTGCGTCACCTAGCAAACCAAAGAGCCGGGACTGCTGCTGCCAAGACCCGAAGTGAGGTCAGGGGCGGCGGGCGTAAACCTTGGCGCCAAAAAGGCACTGGGCGAGCACGGGTGGGAAGTATTCGCTCACCACTCTGGCGTGGAGGTGGGATCATCTTCGGGCCCCGGCCGCGCAGTTATAAGCAGTCTATGCCGCGCAAAATGCGTCGACTGGCGCTGAAATCAGCACTTTCCGCCCGGGCCGGTGAGGGGAACCTGGTTGTAATTGAAGAGCTGCATCTCCCAGCCCCAAAAACTAAAGAAGCAATCAAACTTCTTAAGTCATTGGAAGTAGAAGGAAATGCCTTGCTGGTTGCCCGGGAAGAACAACCGGATTTGGTGTTGGCAACACGCAACATTCCCGGTGTTTATTTTAAGTTAGCTGACCACTTGAATGTTTATGATGTCTTGGCTGCGGATAAGGTGATTATAACTAGTCAAGCAGTGGCCAGGATCGAGGAGGTGCTGGGTGATGCGGAGCCCTCATGATATCATTATCAGACCTCTGGTCACAGAAAAGGCGGTAAATCTTGCGCAAGAGCACAATAAATACACCTTTTATGTGGACAGAAGAGCAAATAAAATCGAGATTAAGAATGCCATAGAAGAACTCTTTAATGTCAAGGTGATGGCTGTTAATACAATGGTTGAGAAAGGAAAGAAGAAGCGTGTCGGCCGCTTTGTTGGTTTGAAACCGGTGCGCAAAAAAGCCATTGTGACATTGAATGAGGGTGACAAGATCGATATTTTTGAAGGACTATTCTCATAGTTTTTTGTCAGATGGCAGCGGAAGGAGGTAAATCATGGGAACCAAGAAATATAAGCCGATAACCCCGGGCAGGCGGTTCATGAACGCTGTGACTAATGAGGACTTGAGTGATGATGTAGAGCCTGAAAAAACATTACTCAAACCCTTGCACAAGAAGGCAGGCCGCAATAACAGTGGGCGAGTTACAGTGCGTCACCGCGGTGGTGGAGCTAAGCGTTCCTACCGTGTGATCGACTTTAAACGGGATAAAGATGGAATACCAGCACGGGTCGCCTCCCTGGAGTATGACCCTAACCGGTCTGCCAATATTGCCCTGTTACATTATGCAGACGGAGAGAAGAGATATATTTTGGCACCGCTGGGGCTGAAAGTTGGAGAGACCGTGTTTTCGGGTAAGGATGCAGACATCAAACCGGGAAATGCCCTTTCCCTGCGTAGCATTCCAGTAGGAACCATGGTACACAACATCGAGATGTCCCCTGGTGGAGGAGGCAAGTTGGTCCGCTCAGCGGGTGCTTCTGCCCAATTAATGGCCAGAGAAGGTGATTACGCCACTCTCAGGATGCCTTCAGGAGAAATGAGAATGGTTCACGCCGACTGCAAGGCAACAGTTGGTCAGATAGGAAATTTAGATCATGAAAATATTCATTATGGAAAGGCCGGTAGGCGGCGCTCATTGGGATATAGACCCTCTGTGCGTGGTGTTGTGATGAACCCGGTGGATCACCCACATGGTGGTGGTGAAGGGAAATCAACAGCTGGCCGTCATCCGGTAACTCCTTGGGGGAAACCAACACTTGGGGCTAGAACGCGTAAGAAGAAAAAAGCCTCGGACCAGTTTATTATTAAACGGCGCACGAAGTAACTAGTGGCTGTTAAGGAGGGATGCAAGCTTGGGTCGTTCTCTCAAAAAAGGACCTTACTGTGAACAAAAATTATTGCGCAGAATTGAGGAAATGAATGAGAAGGGCGAAAAACGGGTGATCAAAACATGGTCGCGTCGTTCGACAATATTTCCTGAAATGGTTGGACATACAATTGCAGTGCATGATGGACGGAGGCATGTTCCCATTTATATTACTGAAGATATGGTGGGACATAAGCTGGGTGAATTTGCGCCAACACGCCTCTTCCGCGGCCATGGTGCCCATACTGAACGCTCAACGGCACTCAAATAGAAGGAGTGGATTCTCGTGGAAGCAAGGGCTGTTGTACGCTATGTTTGGATATCCCCGCGTAAATTGCGGCAGGTAGCAGAACTAGTAAAGGGTAAGGCTGTAGCAGAAGCCTTGGCAATATTAAAGTTTATGCCTGGCAAAGCAGCGGTTCCTATCGCTAAGGTGCTTAATTCTGCTGCTGCCAATGCCGAACACAATCTGGACCTCGACCGGGATGACCTTTATGTTAAATCAATTTTGGTTGATGAGGGTCCGATTGTTAAGCGCTACCGCCCACGGGCGCGGGGACGAGCAGATTTAAAGCGGAGAAGAACTAGTCATATTACTGTAGTAGTAGCCGAACGAAAGGAGGGGTAAAAATGGGTCAAAAGGTACACCCCAAAGGTCTTCGTTTAGGCATCATCAAGGAATGGGATTCCAGGTGGTATGCCGATAAGAATTACCGCGAACTGCTCCATGAAGACATCCTGCTCAGGGATTACATCAAGAAACGACTTTATCTTTCCGGTGTTTCCCGGGTGGAGATTGAAAGGGCAGCTAACCGCTTGCGCATCTCCATTCATACCGCAAAGCCCGGCATTGTCATCGGGCGTGGGGGTACTGAGGTGGAATCTTTGCGCAAAGATCTGGAGAAGTTGTCCGGGAAGCAGGTCAGTGTTAATATTGTTGAAGTTAAGCGACCTGAAGTTGATGCTCAGTTGGTTGCGGAAAATGTTGCATCCCAGCTGGAGCGGCGGGTTGGTTTTCGCAGGGCTATGCGTCAGGCGGTTTCTAGAACTATGCGTATGGGAGCAGAAGGAATTCGCATTGCCTTGAGTGGACGCCTAGCTGGAGCAGAAATGGCTCGCTCCGAATGGTACAGTGAAGGTAAGGTTCCCCTCCATACACTGCGTGCCGATATTGATTATGGTTTTGCTGAAGCAAATACACAGTATGGCAAGATCGGAGTGAAGGTTTGGATATACCGGGGAGAGGTATTCCCGGAAAAAGAGAAGACTGCTGCAAAAGATGCAGCGGAAGGAGGCGAAGGTTAATGCTAATGCCCAAAAGGGTAAAGTATAGAAAACCACACCTGAGCCATCCGACCGGAAAAATTGAACGCGGATATGAGGTTAGTTTTGGGGAATATGGCTTACAAGCATTGGAGCCAGGGTTTATCAGCGCTCGTCAGATCGAGGCTGCCCGAATTGCTATGACCCGCTATGTAAAGCGGGGAGGCAAGGTTTGGATCAAAATATTCCCTCAGCAGCCTGTTACTGCCAAACCAGCGGAAACCCGTATGGGCAGCGGTAAAGGTGCCCCTGATTACTGGGTGGCAGTTGTCAAACCAGGACGAATTCTCTTTGAACTGGCTGGAGTTCCTGAGAATGAGGCTCGGGAGGCTATGCGTCTGGCAAGTCATAAATTGCCTATTAGGACGAGGTTTATCAAACGGCAGGAAGCAGGTGGTGAGGCCGGTGAAGAAGGCTAAGGAATTGCGTGAGCTGACAGATGAAGAGCTGGAAAAAGAACTAATAGATCTAAAAGATGAATTGTTTCGCCTACGTTTCCAACTGGCAACAGGCCAGCTGGATAACCCCTCACGGATCCGTGAGGTTCGGCGCAGTTTTGCCCGGACCAAAACCGTTGTCCGGGAAAGGGAATTAGATAGAGAGCGCGGAGCAATTATCGAGTCAGGCCAGGATGGATAGGGGGTGTCGGCATGCAAGAACGAAGTGAGCGAAAAACACGGATTGGAAAAGTTGTCAGTGATAAGATGGATAAAACAGTAGTGGTTGAAGTGGAAACACGGGTGCGGCATCCTCTGTACGGTCGTTTTGTTAAAAGAACCAAGAAATTCAAAGCCCATGACGAGAATAATCAGTGCCGGGTGGGCGATAGAGTAAAACTGATGGAAACCCGTCCTTTAAGCAAAGAGAAGAGATGGCGGGTGGCTGAAATTATAACACGAGCAGTTGATTTCGGACCGCCTGGAAGGGAGGACGAAACTAGTGATCCAGAAGCAGACAATGCTTAATGTTGGTGATAACACTGGTGCCAAGAAGTTGTTATGCATAAATGTCTTAGGGGGTTCTACCCGGCGCTATGCCTCTGTTGGCGATGTTATTGTGGCTTCTGTAAAGGAAGCAAGTCCAGGTGGTATGGTAAAGAAAGGTGATGTGGTTCGGGCGGTTATTATCAGGACTCGCCAGGGAATTCGGCGACCTGATGGTTCCACAATCAAATTCAGTGAAAATGCCGCAGTAATTTTGAGTGATGAGAAAAATCCCCGCGGTACAAGGATCTTTGGCCCTGTGGCCAGAGAACTACGGGATAAAGATTTTATGAAAATAGTATCTTTAGCCCCAGAGGTTCTCTAAATCTTGGGGTGGAGGTGAAGATGATGTCACGACCGAAACTACATGTGCATAAAGGAGATACAGTATATATTTTGACTGGCAAAGATGCTGGTAAGAAAGGTAAAGTTCTCCAGGCCCTCCCTTCCAAGAGAAAGGTGGTTGTCGAAGGGGTCAATGTTGTCAAGAAGCACACCCGCCCAACCCAATCAGCACCCCAGGGTGGGATCGTAGAAAAAGAAGCGCCAATTGACAGTTCTAATGTGATGTTGGTCTGTAGCAAGTGCAATAAACCCACTAGGGTTGCGAAGAAATTTGCTGATGATCGCTACTACCGGGCCTGCAAGAGATGCGGGGAAATAATTGATAAGTAGTGGCTACGGTAAAGGAGTGAGCAAGAGTTGGGTCTCAAAGAAAGCTACCGCAGTGAGGTGGCCCCTCAACTGATGAAGAGGTTCAATTACACCAGTATTATGGAGGCCCCAAAGCTGGAAAAGATCGTTGTCAATATGGGGGTCGGAGAGTCCATTCAGAACCCTAAGGCAATGGATGCAGCGGTCAACGACCTGGCACAGATTACTGGCCAGAGACCTGTGATTACTACTGCCAGTAAATCCATTGCAGCTTTTAAGCTGCGAGAAGGGATGAAGATCGGGTGCAAAGTGACCCTGCGGGGGAACCGAATGTACGATTTCTTTGATAAACTAGTCAATATCGTACTCCCCCGGGTACGGGATTTTCGTGGTGTTTCTCCGAAAGCTTTTGACGGGAGAGGGAACTATACACTTGGTCTGCGGGAACAAGTAATTTTTCCGGAAATTGATTATGATAAGATCGATAAAGTGCGCGGGATGAATATTACAGTTGTTACAACTGCAAGAACAGATGAAGAAGCAAGGGAGTTACTCAAGCTGATGGGAATGCCATTCCGGGAGTAGCTCCCCAAGAAGATTAAAAGGAGGGAAGAATGTGGCCAAAAAATCGCTTGCCATCAGGCAGCAAAGAAAGCCAAAGTACAAAGTCAGAGCTTATAACAGATGCCCTCTTTGCGGCAGGTCGCGTGCCTATCTGCGTAAATTCGGAATGTGCCGTATTTGTTTCCGGAAATTAGCCTATAAGGGGCAGATTCCTGGTGTTGTTAAATCAAGCTGGTAATACGGCGCAGAGGAGGTTGAACATATGGTTACGGATCCCATTGCTGATTTTTTAACCAGGATTCGCAACGCGAACCAGGTTTACCGGGAGTATGTGGAAGTCCCGGCATCCAAAATGAAACAGTCTATGGCGGAGATTCTAAAAGAAGAAGGATATATTAAGCATTATGAATATATTAAAGACGGGAAACAGGGAATTCTGCGCCTTTATATGAAGTATGGCCCCAACCGGCGTAAGGTAATTACCGGATTAAAGCGCATCAGTAAGCCGGGTCTGCGGGTTTATGTGAAAAAAGATGAAGTACCAAGAGTATTAGGTGGACTTGGTGTGGCTGTGATATCCACATCCAGGGGACTAATGACCGATAAACAGGCCAGGAAGGAAGGCCTGGGCGGCGAAGTGGTTTGCTACATATGGTAGGGAGGTGGTACCATGTCTCGAGTGGGGCGCCTTCCGGTGACAGTGCCGGCAGGAGTCGAAGTAAAAATTAAGGATAACCTGGTAGAGGTTAAAGGACCAAAAGGGAAACTGGTAAAGGAGATTCATCCAGATATACAGATTTCCCAGGATGGAAACAAGCTGTATATAACACGAACCACAGATCAGAAGGAGCATCGTGCACTCCACGGTTTGACCAGAAGCCTGGTACAGAATATGGTGGATGGTGTTGAGAAGGGATTCACTAAATCACTTGAACTGGTCGGGGTTGGTTACCGTGCTGCTATGCAGGGGAAAAAGCTTGTTTTGACTGTGGGCTATTCAAACCAGGTAGAGGTGGAACCAGATGAAGGAACAGAGATCGAGGTTCCAGCAGCAAATAAGATCATTGTTAAGGGAATTGACAAAGAGAAGGTAGGTGCCCTGGCAGCTAAGATCAGGAGTGTACGAAAACCTGAGCCTTATAAGGGAAAGGGCATCAAATATGAAAACGAAGTAATTAGGCGAAAAGCAGGTAAAGCAGGTATCAAAGGTGCTTAAGGGGTGAGAGAATGCCAAAAGAAACGCGGGCTATCAAGCGTCAGCGAAAACATCTCAGGGTTCGTAAGAAGGTTTTCGGTACAGCAGAAAGACCACGGCTTAGCTTTTATAAAAGCCTGAACCATATTTATGCCCAGGTAATTGACGATTCCAAAGGGGAGACCCTGGTTTTTGCCTCCACTCTTTCCCCAGAAATACGGGATGAGGTCGGTGGAAAAAAGAATATGGCTGCAGCTCGGGTTGTCGGACAGTTGGTTGCTGAGAAAGCTCGTGCCAGAGGGATCGAAAAGGTTGTGTTCGACCGGGGCGGCTACCCCTATCATGGACGTGTTGCTGCCTTTGCTGATGCAGCCAGGGAAAATGGCCTGGAGTTCTAAAGAAGGGAGGGAGTACGTGTTTTGCGAAATGACCCCGAAACAGTTGAGTTAACAGAGAAGGTTGTCAGCATCAACCGTGTTGCAAAAGTTGTAAAAGGTGGACGCAGATTCAGTTTTAGTGCCCTGGTTGTCGTGGGGGACAATCAGGGACGGGTTGGAGCCGGTTTAGGAAAAGCTGGAGAAGTTCCTGAGGCGATCCGTAAAGGGATCGAGGATGCCAAAAAGAACATGTTTGATGTGCCCATGAAAGGGACTACAGTTCCCCACGAAGTAATCGGAGAGTTTGGCGCAGGGAAGGTTCTGCTTAAACCAGCAGCACCAGGTACCGGAGTGATTGCCGGGGGGCCTGTGCGTGCAGTATTGGAAGCGGCAGGTATCCAGGATATCCTGACCAAGTCCCTGGGTTCCTCCAATGCCAATAATATGGTGCGTGCTACTGTCCAAGGGCTTCAGAGCATGAAACGGGCAGAGGAAGTGGCACGTTTGCGAGGGAAAACAGTAGAGGAATTAATCGGGTAATTTTAGGTCAGGACCAATTATCTGTTAGTTGATGAGAAGGAAGGGGAGTGGAATGACAAAACTCCATGACTTAAAGCCAGCATCAGGGGCACGTACTGGTAAAAAACGCAAGGGGCGTGGCATAGGTTCCGGGATGGGGAAAACCGCTGGTAGAGGACATAAGGGACAAAAAGCTCGCTCCGGTGGAGGTACACGGCCTGGTTTTGAGGGTGGACAGATGCCCTTGAGCAGGCGTCTCCCTAAGCGTGGTTTTACCAATATTTTTCGGGAAAAAATAGATATCGTTAATATTAGGGATCTGGTTCGTTTTCCTGAGGGTGCTGTTGTGACACCTGATCTCCTCTATGAGGAGGGGTTAATCAAACGGCGTGATGCCAAAATCAAACTCCTGGGGAAAGGTGATCTGGACCGGCCCTTAACAATAAAGGTGCACCAGGTGAGCAAAGGTGCCGCAGAGAAGGTATCAGCAGCAGGCGGCAAAGTAGAGGTGATCTAGGTGTTTGACACCCTACGCAGTGCCTGGAAGGTAACAGATCTCAGAAAAAAGGTTATTTTTACGCTCCTGATGTTTTTGGTTTTCCGTATAGGAGCTCATATACCAGTACCTGGGATCGATGCTGATGCACTGCAAAAGGCTCTTTCTGGGCAGCTGTTTGGAATCTTTGATGTGATATCTGGCGGTGCTTTCCGGCGCCTTTCCATCTTTGCCATGAGTATCACACCCTATATTAATGCCTCGATCATCATGAGTCTTTTACAAGTGGTGATTCCCAGACTGGAACAGCTGGCTAAAGAAGGGGAGGCTGGCCGTAAAGTAATTGCCCAGTATACCAGATATGGAGCTGTGCTCCTCGGCCTCATCCAGTCTATAGGAATGTCTGTGGCACTGGGTCGCCAGGGCGTTTTCCATAATCCGGGAGTTGGAACTTACTTGCTGGTTTCCCTAACACTGACCGCAGGTACTGCTTTATTGATGTGGATCGGGGAGATGATCACAGAAAAGGGTATTGGCAACGGTATTTCTTTGATTATATTTGCTGGGATCGTTTCCCGCTTACCTCAGGGATTTGCTAGTATGGTGGTACAATTAAAAGAAGGCGTTATTTCAATAGGTAGCATTCTAATACTAGTGGTGTTGGGCCTGTTGATTATCGCCGGGGTAGTGGCAGTCAACGAGGGCCAGAGGCGGATTCCCGTTCAGTATGCCAAGCGTGTCATGGGGAGGAAGGTTTATGGTGGGCAGAGCACTCATATTCCATTAAAGGTTAACCAGGCAGGGGTAATTCCCATCATCTTTGCCATGTCGATCCTGCTTTTCCCAGTGCAGATCGCCAAGTTTATCAATCACCCCTGGGCGCGAGCTGTAGAGTCAGCACTTGGTTTTGGTACGCCGCTCAATTCGGTGCTATATGCTTTACTGATTATTTTCTTCACATACTTTTACACAGCCATAGTCTTCAATCCTATGGATGTGGCTGACAATCTAAAAAAGTATGGAGGTTTTGTCCCAGGGCTGCGGCCGGGTCGGCCCACCGGGGAGTATATCAGCCGTGTTCTATCGCGGCTGACCCTTGTAGGTGCTGTTTTCCTGGCTTTGATCGCAATCCTACCCAACTTCATGATTGCTATAACGGGGATTACCTCCCTTTATTTCGGTGGAACAGCCCTTTTGATTGTGGTTGGTGTTGCCCTGGAGACTATGAAACAGTTTGAATCGTATCTTTTGATGCGGCATTACGAGGGTTTTATGAAATAGGAGAGTGTAACCAAGATGAGGATGTTGATTATGGGGCCTCCGGGTGCGGGTAAAGGAACCCAGGCAGAACGAATAGTTTCACTATGTGAAATACCGCATATTTCCACAGGGGATATTTTCCGGACCGAGATCAAGGAATCCAGTGAGCTGGGCAAAAAGATTAAAAGCTACTTGGATACAGGCAAACTGGTTCCCGATGAGGTCACAGTGGAAGTAATTAAGAAACGCCTGCAGCAGCCAGATTGTGAAAAAGGATTTTTGCTTGATGGGTTTCCTCGTACTATTCCTCAGGCAGAAGCGCTTGACACTATTCTGAAAGATGTGGGAGGAGATGGGCTCGACCTGGTAATAAATATCAGTGTTACCCCAGAGGTGTTGTTGGAGCGTCTGACCGGGAGGCGGGTTTGCCGGAAGTGTGGGGCGACCTACCACCTTATCTACCAACCACCTCAAGAGGATGGTATCTGTGACCGCTGCGGGGGTGACCTTTATCAGAGGAGCGATGACACTGCAGAAACAGTATCAAACCGCCTAGCTGTTTACCAGAAACAGACAGCTCCTCTCTTGGAATATTATCAGCAGCGTGGTATTGTTCGGGAGGTCAATGGAGAGCTTGCCATTGATGATGTTTTTCAAGAGATCGAAAAAGTGATAAGGGGTCTTGCTTGATGATTGTAATCAAGTCAGCCCAGGAAATATCATTTATGCGCCAGGCGGGGCGGATTGTGGCTCAAACACTCCAGGAACTGGGCAAGAGGATACAACCTGGTGTGACTACAAAGGAACTAAATGAATTTGCAGATGATTTTATACGAAAGTCTGGTGGAATC
>JBASML010000088.1:0-5346 GCA_049656845.1 Syntrophaceticus sp. | reverse complement strand
CCTGGATCACCCCATCAATATTCCGATAGGAAACAGTTCTTTTAGCACCCTTAAGAGATAGCTTTTTGCAAGGTTGGGTATAAAAACAAAAAAGCCGAAACAATCCGGCTTCACAAAAAGTACCTTACACTAATAACTAATTTATTAAACTTCCAAAGCGGAGATATTTACTATTAGATTCACTTTGAATCAGATAACCCCTCCTGCAAGGCTATAGCCTGCGCTTCATGACGATTCTTACGGACCACAGCCCAGCACAGTTTCTTCATGCATCATACCCATCTGATATGGCCGATTGGAGATCATGACACCATAGGCATCAGCAACAACAATAATGCAGATGCCTAAAAGAAACTCAAATATTTATATTAGCAATTTGCCAATATTACCCTGGCATCCCCCCATAAGTGTTCAAGATCATAAAACTCGCGGGTTTCCTCATTAAAAACGTGAATAATCAGATCCCCGTTATCCAGCAGAATCCATCCTGATTCCGGGCTGCCTTGCCTGCGATAAGAACCGTTGTTGAATTTCTTTAGCTCATCTTCAACCTCTCTCACTATCGCCGCCAGTTGAGTAGTACTACGCCCGCTACAGATCATAAAGTAATCTGCTACAGGAAATATTCCTGTCAAATCGAGAACCATAATATCAAGCGCCTTTTTCCTGGCAGCTGCCTGTGCAGCGCCAATGGCCCTTTCCTGGGCAGAATCCAATAGTTTAATTCACTCCTTTCAATGATAAGTAGAATAATAATTCCACGCCTCAATAGTCTGGGGGTGGATAAGCTGGCCCCTTTCTAAACAGTTACGAATAGTAGAAGCAATACACTTAAGTAATGCCTGATCAAGGTCTGTCACAGCAAGGTTTCGCAGATAATCCACTTCCGGAAAATCTCTCCCAGCAGCTATAAGATCTGCTACATAAACAACCTGAGCCAACCTTCCCATAGCAGGGCCTGCAAGTGTATGCAGGGCAACTGCTTCCAGTACCTGTGGTTCACTGATACCCAGTTCTTCTTCAATCATCACCGCTCCCACAGGCCCATGTAGCAGAACAGGAAGCTGTTCCTCAACCTTACAGGTAATTAGGTTTCTGGCTCTCCCGATGCGGAGTAGTTCATCTGGAGGCATATCCCGGGCATAGTCATGCAGCAGACCTGCTAGTTCTGCTTTTTCTAGGTTAAGCCCATAAATACCCGCCAGTTCAGCAGCACAGGCGCGTACAGCACAAACGTGGTCATACCTTTTCTCTGTTAATCTATCCCTTAATATTTTTTCATACTCCCTCAATCCTGCGCCAGTTTTACTATCCCCCATAGTCATTCTATTCACCAACTGTACCTTTCGGGCAGTCTGTATCAGAAATATAAAGCCTCTGCTGTCTGATATAGTTCTCTACAAGATCCGGAACCAGGTATTTGATCGACTTTCCTTTTCGGACGCGCCTGCGGATCTCTGAGGATGATATATCCATCTGAGGCATTTCTAAAAAATCCACAACCCTATGAAAATCCTTCCCAAATATCTCTTTAACAATTCGCTGATCATAACCTGGACGGGTGGCTGCAATAAACTTGCACAGTGAAAAAAGCTCTTTTGGCTCTCGCCAACCAAAGACATCCATGATAGTATCAACACCTGTTATGAAGTAAAGCTCAGCCTCTTCGCCATAAATTTGGCGCAGCTGACGCATTGTATCAACTGTATAGGTAACACCCCCGCGCTCATATTCGAGACGGCTGACATTAAAATAAGGGTTTCCCAAAACAGCCAAAATAACCATCAGATGTCTGTGCCAGAAGTCTGTAACTGTATCCAATTCCTTATGGGGTGGGATAGCTGTTGGCATAAAGATGACCTGCTCCAGGGAAAAACTCTCTCTGGCTGCCTCAGCTGCCACCAAGTGTCCATAGTGAATGGGGTCAAATGTGCCACCCAGTATCCCAATCCGCTGCTCCTTCATGAGTAACGTTCCTGCCCCTCTTTAAACTGCTCTATGCTCTGACCTGTCCGTCCCCAAGAATAATAAATTTACTAGAAGTAAGCTCTTCGATACCCATGGGCCCGCGGGCATGCAATTTCTGGGTGCTGATCCCAATCTCCGCCCCGAAACCAAACTGGTGCCCATCTGTAAAACGTGTCGAAGCATTAACAAATACAGCAGCTGCATCTACCCTCTGCACAAAAAGTAAGGCCTTTTGATAGCTCTTCGTAATGATAGCCTCTGAGTGTTTGGTACCATAATTGTGGATGTGGGTTACAGCCTCATCAAAATCCTCTACAACTTTTATAGCCAGGATCAGATCCAGGTATTCTGTTCCCCAATCTTCTTCTGTTGCTGGCACACAGTCAATAATCTCCTGGGTTTTGGAACATCCTCGCAGTTCAACACCCTTTTCCTGAAGTGCCGCAGCAATAGGAGGCAATAATTCTGCTGCTGCCTTTGCATTAACCAGGAGTGTCTCTAAAGCATTGCAAACACCTGGGCGCTGGGTTTTTGCATTGACAACAATATTTTTGGCCATATCCAGATCCGCATCCTCTTCGATATAGATATGGCAATTTCCGACACCGGTCTGTAGTACCGGCACTGTAGCATGTGTAGTCACAGTCTTGATCAGACCTGCCCCGCCCCTGGGGATCAAGACATCGATATACTCGTTCATAGTCATCATCATATTGGCTGCTTCCCGATCTGTTGTCGGTACCAGCTGAATAGCTCCTTCGGGAATCCCGGCGCCTGTTGCCGCAGTACTGATTACATTAGACAAAGCCATATTGGAATTCAGTGCCTCAGAACCACCTCGTAAGACCACTGCATTCCCCGCCTTGAGGCAGAGTCCAGCGGCATCTACAGTAACATTGGGGCGTGCCTCATAAATAATACCAATAACACCTAACGGCACTCTCATCTTCCCTACCCGCAGGCCATTAGGCCGGGTAGACATTTTAGTTACCTCACCAACAGGGTCTGGGATACCAACCAATTCCCGCAACCCCTCAGCCATCTCTTTGATTCTATCTGGTGTCAGCAGCAAGCGGTCCAAGAGGGCACCACTCAACCCTTTCGCCCTTCCTGCATCCATATCCTGCTGGTTAGCATCCAGGATCATATTGACCCTCTCTTCCAGTGCCCTGGCCATTGCCTGAAGAGCCTGGTTTTTGACCTCAGTAGAAACTCCTGCAAGTACATAAGATGCCTTTTTTGCTGACTTTCCGATCTCGTGCATCTGAGTTTCCAGCATTATTTATCAATCCCCCTCTCAAGTATTGTTCTGTGAAATAATCGTAAGATTATCCCTGTGCACCACTTCATCATAGTCATGATAACCTAAAATCTCTTTAATTTCGCAGCTATTGTGTCCCTTGATCATCTGCAGTGCTTGAGCATCATAATTACTGATACCCCTGGCGATCTCCTGAGCAGTAGGGGCAACAATACTTACAACATTTCCAGCTGTAAAATCTCCCTCAACACTGACGACACCAGTGGGCAGCAAACTCTTTCCTTTTTTTAAAAGTGCACCTGCAGCACCTGCATCTACAACCAATCTCCCCTGTACCGGAGACCCGAAAGCAATCCAGAGTTTGCGTGCCTGCATCCGGTCTTCCCGGGGCACAAAAAGAGTTCCTATCTGCTCGCCCTTTAATATTGCCTGTAGAGTTCCTTTTTTCATACCGTTGGCAATAATAAGAGGTATCCCGGCCTGCATAGCGATCTTAGCTGCCATAATCTTCGTTTCCATGCCACCAGTAGCCAGAGCAGAACCGCGTCCCCCTGCAGCAGCTTCGATCTCTGGTGTAATTGCATAAATCTCAGGAATCAGTTCAGCTTCCATATTTTTATTGGGATCCGCTGTGTAATAGCCATCAAGATCAGTAAGCAAAATCAAGAGATCAGCGTCAACCAAACAAGCCACCAGAGCAGCCAGGGTATCGTTATCACCGAAACGGATCTCTTCCACTGCTACTGTATCATTCTCATTTACGATAGGAACAACCCTAAACCCCAACAGCGACTGCAGAGTATGGCGGGCATTCAAATAACGCTCGCGGTTGGTAATATCCTCTCTGGTAAGGAGCACCTGAGCCACAACAACTCCATGGGGTGTAAAAAATGTTTCATAGTGCTGCATGAGAATTCCCTGACCAACAGCAGCTGCTGCCTGTTTTTCTGGAATCGTTCTGGGCTTACGTGAAAGCCCCAACCTTCCTACACCAGCACCAATGGACCCTGAGCTGACCAGTATTACATCAAGCCCCTTTCCCCAGAGGACAGCCAAATCCTGCACCAGGCTTTCTATACGATGTAGGTCCAATTCACCCCTGCTTCCGCAGATGATCTTTGTCCCTACCTTTACTACAACCCTGCGCACTTCTTTTAGTTTTGAGCGTTCACAACCAGACATCAACAACTCTCCATTCTCCCTTTGCCAACAACTAACGACCAACCATTATTCAGGTAGGATAATCTCCGGGTCCTCCCCCTGACGGTAAAGAACCACATTGCGGCCGATAACCTGTACAAGTTCAGATTCTGTCCGCTCACTCAAAACAGAAGCGGCCTCACTAACCTTAACAGGGCAGTTGGGTAAGACACGCACCTTAGCCAGTTCCCTGGCAGTCAGGGCCTCATCCAACTGCTTTATTACGTTATCGCTGATCCCTGACTTCCCCACCTGAAGAACTGGAACCATCTTGGTTGCCAGGGCTCGTAAATATCTTTTCTGTTTTCCAGTCATCAATTCCTGCCACCTGCATCCTTCTCTTGTCATTTATCTCTATTCCTGCCACTCAAACTCAAAGTTGCCGATGTTTACTGTATCTCCCGGCTTTACTCCCCTTGCCCGCAGGGCATCCTCAATCCCGATGACACGCATCATGTGCTGAAAATATCTGAATGCATCTGGAATATCCAAATCCAGACGATTTACCAATAGCTCGATGCCCTTTCCCGAAATCAGAAAAACCCCATCTTCCTGTTTGCTAATGTCAAAACCCGTTTCCTGCAAGTCATCAGCTGTAATGATGCGCATATCCTCTTCTGGCTCTGCCTCTTGTTCTTTATCAGCTTCCTTCTCCACTTTGTCAGCTATGGCATATAAAAGCTCCTCTATCCCGGAGCCGGTTACCACAGAAATTGGATAGATCTCAATTCCCGTAAACTTCTGTTGTAGAGAAAGAAGGTTTTCTGCAGCTTCGGGAAGGTCCATCTTATTAGCGGCAATTACCAGTGGCCTGCCCGCCAGCTCCTCTTTATAAAGCTTTAATTCCTGCAGGATGATCTCCACATCCTCTACGGGATCACGCCCTTCGGTACCCGCGGTATCTACAACAAGAAGAA
>JBASML010000087.1:0-2346 GCA_049656845.1 Syntrophaceticus sp. | reverse complement strand
CTATATCTCTGCTACAACATGCATCCTCTCGAATTAGCCGTTCCTTATTAGCATTAAAATCCTTCAGCCGTTTTTTAACATCATTAAGTTCCTCTTCATACTTCTTCATATCATCTTTGTCTTTTATTTGTTTACTAATTTCGATGACCTCATCGTTCCATTCATGAATTCGGCTTTTACATCGATAGATTTCCCTATAGCGATCACAGAGTTGTTTATAATATACCTGGTTGGTGCTGGCGTAGGTATCGATCTTCTCGCGGAAATTTCGGATAATAGTACCAATAGACTGTGGGGGTAGGAATTCGCGCTCCTTTAATAGGTGATTATAAGCAGGATTACCTTTGAGGATTTCGGTACCACATATGCACCGCCCTCTTTTTATAATATCGTCAATAGAACGGGCATTCATATCTCTTATGCCTTTATCATCAACCTGTGCTTTTTGCAATACACTACATGCCTGTTTCATGAGAGGACGAGCAAAAAAGTTAGTAGTATTTGTGTTGAATGCTTCAATAAAACCATTACATGCGTTATTAAATGCTGTTGTTTCGGCAGCTATCTGTCGCTCAATGTTCTCTTTTCTGATTTGCAAATCTTTAGTAGATTGATTATCCCGTAGTATCTCCTCTAACTGCTCTTTTCTTTTCTCGTAATAAGCTATTTCACTCCTAACACTTGCTAATTTATCAGCAATAGCACTTTGTTTAGTTTGTTCACTTTGGATGCGTTTTAACGCTTCAGCAGCCCTCTGATTCCCTTCTAAATCCATACTGGCATTATATCTGCCAATAACACTTTTCTTACGACTTTTGCTGCCTAAATGCTTCATCGCATTATCAAGAACGGAAAGACCAAGCAGCCCCTTAACAGCCTCTGTTACATCCTTTTTGTTGCTGATCTGTTCGATGCGCTCAGTATCAAAAAAGAAGTAGTTGGATAAATCCTTAGGTAATATTTCATTAATTGTTGTTTCAGCATATATTTGTTTGATGGGCTCAGTTTGTCCATCCGGCTGCTTATAAGAAACCCTTGGAGGATTGATAGGGGTAGGACGTACTACACCTTTCGAATTACAAGTATATTTTTGCGTACGAGAAATAACATACTCTTTGTTATTATGAATTAAAATGATCTCTACTTCTACATATTCTTCATCACCAATATTCATTTCGCTAGCCACATCTAAATTGAGAATAAAGTCTGATGTTTCAAAAACGGCAAAACCATATAAACACCAATTAAATGCCTGAAGCAGCGTTGTCTTACCTGACGTGTTATTTCCCAATATAATGGTAACATTTTGATCTTTATCGCAGGAAAATGTCACTGATTGTTCTCCTCGATACTGTCTAAAATTTTTCATACGCAAAGATTTAAGCAGCATAACAGCCCACCACCTTAATAGTTCTTTTTTACTTCATCGGAAATAATTCTCCGGATAGCCTCAACCATTTCGTCATTTGTTTTAGCCTTTGTTTTCAAGTTCTCAAGCTCAAGTGTTATAATATTTAATTTCATCTGATTTAATTTCTTTTCATCAATCCTGATCTCACCACTACTATCAAATGCCATCGTTGTCCCCTCCAATTTCATACAAGTTATAAGCGTCGGTTATGTCGTTTACCAGTTGATCAGCAACCGACGGATTTTCTGCTATGGAAGCAAAATCTTTCATTCTTGTGATTTCCCTCTGTGCTAGGGAACGCACTGTACGTATATCCGAAACCGTTAAGCCTGCCATACTTTCCAAAGCAACAGGCAAAGTAATGAAATCATATATAACTGCATGATTCTTACCAGGGTATTTCCTCAATACACGTCCGCGACGCTGTATATATTCTTTAGGGTTTGTACTACTTGCCAGAATAAATGCAGTTTTGATACTGGGAATATTCACACCTTCATCCAAGCAGCGAATGGCAACTAAAGCTTGCAGATGTACTCCTTCAGCGAAAGCCGTTTTGAGCTCTTCACGCTCATCTGGCTTTTCTTCTGAGGTAAACTTGGAAACTCTCATGTCAAGTTTGTTACCTAGCAAATCGGCAACAATATCAATTTGTCGTTTTTCTTCAGCATCTATAACTCCTTCAACATAGCCAGGATCCTGAAGAGTAGCCGCTCCACAATAAATAAGCATGTGAGAATCGTTTTTGTGTTTATCCATAACCTCAATTAATTTTACGAGCTTGTTTTGCGCTGCTGCCACCAGTCTAGCGCGCTTGATTAGCAGCATTTTTCCCATTTCGCTCAAACGCAACTTGCCTTTCTTATCTCTAGAACTACATTTGAAGACTTGTGCAGTTATCCGTTTATATTCGTCTAACTCATCTTCTGTTAAGC
>JBASML010000086.1:0-1551 GCA_049656845.1 Syntrophaceticus sp. | reverse complement strand
ATCAATCACACCAATATCTGCAAGAATCTCTGTCGTTTTTGTGCCTTTGGAAGGAAGGCAGAGGCACCTGGTGCATTTGTATTAAGTTTGGATGGAATAGCCGCCAAGGTTGATCAATTCAAAGCTTATCAGCCTACAGAGGTGCATATTGTAGGGGGGCTTAACCCAGCCCTTCCTTTTTCTTATTATGAGGAGATGTTGAGGATAGTTCGCAGGGCGCTGCCTAATACCCATATCCAGGCCTTTGATGCTGTAGAGATTGATTTTTTGGCGGAGATTTCCGGGCTTGGGGTAGGGGGTGTTCTTGGCTGTTTGCGGGAGGCGGGGCTTGGTTCCCTTCCTGGAGGAGGTGCGGAGATCATCAACCCTGAGGTCCGTCATAAAATCTGCCCTCAAAAGATCAGCGGGGAGCGCTGGCTAGAGGTTCACAGGACTGCACACCAGATGGGTCTGCACACCAATGCCACCATGCTTTATGGTCATTTGGAAAGCCCTGCGGACAGGGTGGATCACCTGCTTAGGCTGCGCTCTCTTCAGGATGAAACAGGTGGTTTTTTAGCCTTTATACCACTTCCCTTTCACCCGGAAAACACTGAATTTTCCCACCTGACGCGCACATCCGGGTTTGATGACCTGAAAACTGTCGCCCTGGCTCGTTTGCTGCTGGATAATTTCCTTTATATTAAATCTTTTTGGATCATGCTCACACCAAACCTTGCTCAGATCTCTCTTGCTTTTGGGGCGAACGATCTTGATGGTACCGTCAGGGAGGAAAAGATCGCCCATGATGCTGGTGCTGCCACTCCGCAGTACCAGCCATCAGAGAATTTTTTGCGGATGATCCAGGAAGTAGGGCGTATCCCGGTGGAGAGGGATACTCTTTATAATGTGATTCGCCGTTACAGTTGATGTGCTACAAGAATAACAAAATCCTAGGGGGCCAGTTTGATGAATAGAAGGGAAGTTATGGGAAAGCCAAGGGTGGGGAGGGTAGGTTATATCAACTGTTTTCCGATTTTTTACCCGCTGGAAAAGGGTTTGATAAAATTTCCTGCCGGGATTGTAGCGGACCACCCTAGTAGGTTAAACAGCTTATTTGCTGCCGGGGATATCGAAGTGACAGCGGTTTCTTCTATAGCCTATGCCCGCCAATCCTCGTCCTGTGTGGTTTTACCTGATTTGGCTATCGCCAGTGATGGGGCGGTTTGGAGTGTGGCACTGTTGAGCAGGGTGCCTTTATCCCAACTGGATGGGGAGCGTGTTTCCCTGACACCCTATTCAGCCACCAGCATAGCTCTTCTGCAAATTCTCCTGAGCAGGTTTTACGAACTCGAAGTTGAGTATTTCTACAGGCCGCAGGGTGTATCGCCCTGGTGGGGGGAACCCAAGGCAACCCTTGTGATCGGTGATGAAGCACTAAAGAACATCTACCGGCATTTAAAGGAAGATGAGCTTTCTACAAGCCAAAACTGTTTTGTGTACGATTTGGGGGCCGAATGGAAGAAGTTCACAGGGAAACGGATGGTTTTTGCTTTGTGGGTGGCGCGGCGT
>JBASML010000085.1:0-2249 GCA_049656845.1 Syntrophaceticus sp. | reverse complement strand
GATTTGGTTCTTTGACATTAATATCCCTGAAAGACGAAACAGGAAGAGTTATTTGGAAGCGCCCTTTAAATAGGGAGCAACTCCAGACTGAAATCAAGAATCTGCTCGATGATCTACATATAACGGCTGATCAAGGCAGTTATCCTTCATATACTGCTTTTAGTCCGGCCTGTAAAATTGTAATAACCAGGCCAGGCATTGATCCCCTCAGTGTATTAAATGAAGTTGGCAGCGAGATGATCCGTTACCGCAGTTATGGGCAGAAAGATAGGAATAGCGGTGAGCATCTGTTACCTGTGAAGGATGCTTCACATAGACGCGAGAAAGCTAAACAGTTGTTTGCGGATGACCATGACGTTGTTTTATCAGCTAATCCTACAAATAATCCAGGAAGACCACCAAGGCGTGTGGTTTTCGGATTACCACATAACTATTATTTCGGTTCCATTAAGAAGAAGATGGATATCACCGGTGATCGTTGTAAACGAAGAGGTAGCCCGTTGCTGATTCATATTCACGCCTTAGACAAACAGTATGTAGGTGTATTGACCTATCTGCCGGCGCAATTCTTGCCCAAGGGTGAACAAATAGTGATGGAGTCAAGGGGTGTCGGTAGTGTTTCGGTTCCGGCAGAGTTTGATGAACAGGTGATCCCTGATTTTCTAGACAGTTTTACTGACCGACTGGAGGTGGTGCCGTGATGAGTGATACTTTACACTTTTCACTAGGACCGGTACAGGGTTTTGTTGCAGAGGCACGGCGCACCAGGGATTTTTGGGCTGGGTCTTTTCTTCTGTCTTATCTAACCGGTAAGGCAATGCTGGCGGTGATCAATAACGAGGGTAAAATCACTTTCCCGGCAGTTCAAGATGGTGATGTGAAAAACGATCCGCTATTACGGGCGATTTACTTACAGAAGGGTCTACACTTTGCTGAGTCATTTCCCGTTATCGGCAGCATTCCTAACCGTTTTATGGCTAAAGTGCCCCCGGGTTTTTCCGGTGAGAACTGCGTTAATGCTGTCAATACCGCCTGGCAGGAAATTGCAGCTGAAATCTGGGATAGATACATTTCTCCTGTTGCTGATTATGGCAATGGAACCCAGCAGATTTGGCAGCGGCAGGTGAACGGTTTTTGGGATATGAGTTGGGTAGTAGGGGATGAGTCTGACCTGCTTGATCGGCGCAAAAATTGGCGCAGCTATATACCGCCGGAAGAGCCGGGTGATAAATGTACTCTGATGGATAATTGGCAAGAATTATCTGGTTATCTCAGAATGCATGACCGTGATGCGCAAAAAAGATTCTGGCATGAATTTGGCAAGAGCGTGCCGGGAATGGATCTTCATTCTGATGAGCGGCTTTGTGCTATAGCTTTAATTAAACGTCTCTTTCCCCGTATTTTCAAGCCAGATGGCATATCTTTTCCCTCTACCAGCTATTTGGCTGCTGTACCATGGTTGGCAGATCTGAAAAAAGATAAAGAGGAGAAGGAAAAAGCTATTGCCTTCAGCATAAAAGCAAGGAAGAAACTCAAAGGAAACGAGGACCCCATGCCATTTTTTCAAAAGAGTGAAGATGCTGAATTGTGGGATTTCCTCTCTTTAGATGGCACCTGTTTCTTCAGTTCTACCCTGGGAAATGACAGACTCTGGGACCCATCTACCGCAGAGTGTCGCCAACAACTGCTTGAGTTGCAAAAAAAGTTCAAGGAAGAGCCATTTCCGTTTTATGCACTGCTGCAGATGGATGGAGACCGCCTGGGCGCACTGCTGAGTGAAAAGGGGGAAGAGGGGAGGAAAGCTGTTAGTGAGGCGGTAAGGGTGTTCAGCAGTCAGGTAGATAACATAATCAAAAGTCACAATGGTCTGACAGTTTATGCCGGTGGTGATGATGTGCTGGCACTGCTGCCACTGGATAAGGCGCTGCCGGCGGCAACACACCTGAGAGATAAATATATGGAAGCATTTCAGGGCTTTAATAAGCCTGAAGATACCACTATTTCAGCAGCGATTGTCTATGCCCATCATCATGCCCCATTGAAGCAGGTGATCGCTAAAGCGCACCAGATACTGGATGAGGATGCCAAAGAAGGGTCTGGGCGGGATGCCCTGGCTGTGACCGTCTGGAAAACAGGGGGTGCAGTGATCAATTGGTCGGCACCATGGGAACTGAAGAAACAGGATGGGACTATTGTGCCTATTGATCTCCTACTGAATAAATTGTTGTTAGCTCTAAGGAACAAGAAAT
>JBASML010000084.1:0-3767 GCA_049656845.1 Syntrophaceticus sp. | reverse complement strand
GCAGTTCTTGCTCTATAGGCCTCCACGAAGGTGGCAAAGTCCGGGGTAAAGGAAAAGTGCCTTCCCCCAGCAACAAGGGGTTCTTTTCAGGACAAGAACCCCTATCTGTGAAATATTCATTATTATTGTTGAATGTCCTTTTTTTACTATTCACATTCACAGTTGTTTAAGCAACTCCTACTTTCTTTAAAATCCCTGTAGGGTCTACAAATAGCTTTTTCATTCCCAAAGAATCTGGATTTAATCCTAAAGCTAATCCAATTAACTGTGTGAAAAAGGGTATGGGCATTTTATAGCTAACACCGTATTTTTTCTCTACAGTTACCTGCCGCATATCAAGGTTTGCCTGGCAGAGTGGGCAAGCGGCAACAATACAGTCAGCACCTGAATCCCTAGCAAACCTCAAAATATCATTACACAACTTTGTACAATGATCCTCTTGTGTTACACCCAGGGAAGCCCCGCAGCACTCGGTTTTATAAGGCCAGGGAAGCGGTTCTGCCCCCAGGGCTCTGATGATGTTATCCATTGATTGTGGATTTTCCGGATCATCCACAAAATTCACAATTTTAGGAGGTTTAACAAAAAGGCAGCCATAATAACAGGCAACTTTTAATCCTTTCAAGCTTTTCTTTACTTTCTTTTCAATTTCCGATAGAGTATCAGGATTTGAAAAAACATCCAGGTAATACCGAAGTTTTACCTTACCAGTATAAGGTCGCTCCAGCAAGGAGTTTACCTTCTGTTTGAGTTCCTCATCTCGGCCGAGTTCATATTCCACAGCAGCAAATCTAGCATGGCACGCGGCACAAGGAGCTACGAGTTCTGTTACAGGTAATGTTTCAGCTAACGCCATAACCCGGGCTGGAAGAGCAAGAGATAGAAGATGATCTGTCATATGTGCAGAAGAGGCACCACAGCAGTTCCAATCGGGCACCTCAAGAAAATCAATACCCAGAGCCTCTGCAACCGCCTGGCTGGACATCCCATATTCAATACCGCCAGTTTCTAATGAACAACCTGGATAAAATGCGTACTTTGCCATTTATTTTCCCCCCTGTATTGTCTTTTCGAAAATATTCTTAATTTCTTTACGTCCCTTGATCCGGTGGGGGAATAAAGACGTTTTTCCTTTCAACATCAGCGGCAATCCAAACTGCATGTCCTTCATAAAGTTACCCGTCTTCATATTGTTCATCATAGCCATACCTGTTTCAAAAAGCCGACCAAAACTCCGGACTGTCCACAAAAAAGATTCATTAAAGCTCATTACATACTCTGCATTGTCCACATAACCCGCACGAATTGCCTCCTGGCGTAGGATATCCATAACCCCGGCAACTTCTATATCTCTAATACAGCGGGTTGTACAGGTATTACATCCCATGCATACCCAAATTGTATGGGATTTCAACACCTCTTCCTTCATTCCCAGCATCAACATCCGGATAATCTGGTTCGGTGGGTAATCCATTGCCGAACTACCTGGGCATCCACCAGAACACTTGGCACACTGATAGCACTGGCGAATATCCTGGCCACTTTCAGCAATTACCCTGTCCACAAACGACCGATTACGATCCATTACCTGAGACAAGTTTACCTCGCCCATCGCGACCCCCTCTTAAAAAGCATATAATCTCTCTTAAATCTCTATTCTCCCTTTTCTTAATAATTCCTCCTTAAAAACAAAAGATTTTTCTCATTAATCTTCAAAATAGTATTTTCCCTAAACTATTGCGGCATTATATGGTATTAAATAGCTAGATAACTCATGCAGAAAATATAATAAGCCTTACACTCACTCTGTAAGGCTCATTACTTAACCATTTTGCTTATTATTTAAGCTTTTAAAAATAAATATCTCCCTCCTACTGATTTACAACCGCCCTAGGGCATATTTCCATGATACCCCTTCTCATTTCTGTTGCTGTAATATGCTCAGCCTTGAACATTTCCGAGAGGTATTTATAGCAATCCCAAGGGTTTACTTTATCCCCACATGTAAAAACATCAACCGCTGCATAGCCTAATTCAGGCCACGTATGAATCGCTAAATGGGATTCTGAAATAACTACCACACCACTTACCCCTTGAGGGCTGAATTTATGGAAGACACTCTCCCGAATCTCTGCTCCTGCAACAAGGGCTGCTTCCACCATGTATTGTTTTACCACCTCTGGATCATTCAGTGTTTCAAAAGTGCAACCATAGAATTCAGCTAAAATATGACGCCCCAAAGAGTTAACATTGGTCATTTCTCAACCTCCCTTGATAATGTTTTTCCACATTTCTCGATGTTCGCAAAATGATCTTCTTAAATTTTAGCATCTCTCATTGTTTTGTCAACGAGATTTTATCTATCCATAACCTGCTAACCATAGTCATTATAACTAATAGAACATAAAAAACTTCACAATGATGCCAGTTGCTCCCTAAGAACTAAATAAAATAATGTCACTACAGGAAAGATTATGGCTGTCGCGGCTGCAACAATCCCCGAATCATTGAAAATTAAAGCTGTAAAAGCCCCCAGCACTCCTCCTGCAAGGCCGGCAGCTATAGCAGGATTCTTTGTTAACAGGCGCCTGAATATTCCTACAGGGCGATAAAAAAGAATCCCCAAAGCCAGCAAGCTACTTAAGAGCACTCTTGTCCATATTGTGTGTTTAATTAACTTATAATTCATAGATACTTTCCGTACAACCATTTCCTTCACAGCAGATAAACCAGAAGTTTGAACAGCAAACGCAAACTGGCCAAAATGCGACCGCATTTCAGGTGGTCTCATGTAATCAATCACAAACAATCCTCCACAAAATAAAACTACAACAAAAAGGCCAAGCAAAATATTTCGCGGCCGTACTTGAATCTTGAATAAACGCAAAAAGGTGTAGCCAAAAGCAATCAATGATGCTGTGAAACCGCCAAAATTACTTCCCCACCAAGGAGACCCCAAAATAACCAACACAGAAAGAAAGAGAATACCGGCAACGAAATATTGCATCACAGGGCGATTTTGTAAGCGCTGGACTAAAAGAGATACTCCGGTAATGGTTGCTCCCATAAGAACCCCCATGTACTCATTTCCGATCCCATAAAAACGCGCTCCACTCATAGGATCATAACTCAACACTGAAAATCTCTGCAAATGCCCTCCTGCTATTGTATCAGTGAGAAGAACGACAACTGTAGCCAAGCAGAGAAAAATCAAAGGGTCATAATTCTTGTTCCTGGCTAGCCAGATGCTTAGCAAAACCAATACAATATCGATTACCAAACAAATAACTAAATACAGCCATAGGTCGGTAATATTCGTAAGACAAATTAATAGTAAGGTTAACGGCACTGCAAGAAGACCCAGCAGTAAGGGGCCAAGATTGATTCCTTTTTTAGGGTCGAACACCAGAAAAAAGAGGATGCTAGCCAATGCTATTAAATGAAGAATGACATAACCCTTGACCATCGGAGGGCGAAGGAAAGACGCAAAAACTGTACGCTGTTCAATACTCTGCATCAGATCCAGGTTATTTTTCGCGGGTATAACCTGCCAGGGCCGGCCAACATAAAGAGAATCCGGAGCCGCCTGTAAAAAAGAACCAATGCTTGGGGCAATATCCAACAAAGTGATAACTCCCGGTTTCCTGGTGGTTGGAGTTGTAAGTAATCCCTCTTCGAGCCCCTCCCCCTGTGCAGCTATAAAGCCAAACAGCCTCTTCTCACTTTTTGCCTCAACTGTGGGGGTTGTTGTTGCAACAAGCAAAAGG
>JBASML010000083.1:0-7257 GCA_049656845.1 Syntrophaceticus sp. | reverse complement strand
GCTGTAACCATCCGCGGCGAACAAAGAGAAGAAAAAGAATATCAAGACAGTTGTTACCAGATTCGCGAACGAAACTTAGGCTCTTTCTCTCGCACCATTCCTTTTCCAGTTCAGTTAAAGCCGGAGGAGTCCAAAGCTTCATTTAAAAATGGGGTTTTAGAAATTACACTTCCCAAAGCTGAGGTGCCGAAAGGGCGCACCCTGGATATTGAAACTGATTAAAAATGGAGCGTAGGTATTTGTTATTCCTACCCCTTTTTCTTTTTTAATTGTAATCTCTCTTATTAATAAAAGCTTTTATAATAAAGCTTAAGCCTGCTTATTGTGTTGTGAGCAGGCTTTATTAATTGATATATTTGAGCACAATTGTGGTGTTTGTAGAGTTGACATGCCTCAGTCTGTAATATAAATTAATAATGGAAACGTTATAAGAATTATTCCTATCTAGGAGGCATACCCATGGTATTGGGAGAACTGCTTGGGCAGCTGAAAAAGACGGGAATCAGGTTGACACCACAGCGCCAGGAAATTATGCTGGTGCTTCTAGAGAGGTACCAGGAAGGGGGGCCACCCCTTAGTGCTGATGAAATAACACAGCGTGTAAGAAAGCGTTATCCTGGTATCAGCCTGGATACGGTTTATCGAACATTGTCTATTTTTACTAAGGAAGGGCTTGTTAGAGAACTGCAGTTTAGGGATCATTCGCGGCGTTTTGAATTAATCAGTGAAGGGGAACACCATCACCATCTTGTCTGTCTCAGCTGCGGCAATATCAGGAAAATACCATATTGCCCTGAAGATTGTTTAAAGCGCACCAGAGAGTGTTATCCTGAATTCGAAATCGAAGACCATAGTTTTACGGTATATGGATATTGCCCTAAGTGCAGGGAAGATTAATTGACCGGGGTGATAATTTGATATGTGTCAAAGCTTATGGAGTAAGCCGGTGAAATGCATAAGCTGGCTGCTGGTATTGCTATTGCTTATGGGAAGCTTTAGTGGCTGCCAGCAGGAGGAAGTGAGCAGTGATAATGGATCCGAAGAAAAGCTTAAAATTGTTGTTACAATCTACCCGCTGGCTGAGTTTAGCTCGCGGATAGTGGGGAATAAAGCCTCAGTTATCCAGCTTTTGCCTCCAGGCAGTGAGCCACATCACTGGGAACCCTCACCAGCAGATATGAAGAGAATTTACGATGCACAGGTGTTTATTTATCATGGTGCTGGGATGGAGCCATGGGTAGAAAAGATTCTCCCTGTACTGCAAGAGAGAAAAATAAAGGTGATTAAGGCAACAGAAAAAGTAGAGCTGTTAACCTTTGCAGAAGAACAAAATCTTGGTGTGACTAAATTCCTGGAACCCAGGACAACAGGGGAGCACCACAACCATGGTGACCAGGAGGGTGTTGACCCTCATGTATGGTTAGACCCAGTGGAGGCAAAAAGCATTGTTTCCTATATAGCTCAGGAAATAGCCGCAGTTGATGAAACAAACTCAGATTATTATCAGAGAAATGCCCAGTCGGTGATAGATGAACTTGAAAAGATCCATCAGGAGTACAGTGCAGCGGCTTCTCGATTTAAAAGTAAAGATCTAGTGGTTTCTCATGCAGCTTTTGGTTATCTAGCACACCGTTATGGATTGTGCCAGGTACCTGTTTTGGGATTGACACCAGAGCAAGAACCGGATGCAGCAACCCTGGCCAGGGTCGTTGATTATACTCGGGAGCAAAATATCAAGTATATTTTCTTTGAAGCAATGGTCAGCCCCAGGGTGGCGGAAACCATTGCCCGAGAAACAGGGGCAAAGACATTGGTACTTCATCCTATTGGCGCCTTGACAGAGGAAGAGAGTAAAGAGGGCCTTGACTACTTTGATTTGATGCGCCGGAATCTAGAAAACCTGAAAAAAGCACTTGAATGCACTTGAATGTAGGTGAGAATTATGAAAGCCATCGAACTACAGGATGTATTTTTTACATATGGGGGCGAGCAGTTCATTCTGGAAGACATCAACTTGTCAGTGGAAAAAGGAGAATTTCTGGTTCTCATTGGACCAAATGGTTCAGGTAAATCCACTCTAGTAAAGTTGGTGCTTGGACTACTGCAGCCTACACAGGGTCAAGTATTTCTTCTAGGGACCAGTGTTGATCAGTTTAGAGAATGGCATCGGGTGGGTTATGTTCCACAAAGGGCAGCCCTGGACAGCAGGTTTCCAGTTACAGTCAGAGAAGTAGTTGCTACTGGTTGCTTTGGAAAGGTTGGCTTAGGCCGTCGGCTGCATCAGGAGGACTGGAAATCTGTTGAAGAAGCATTGGAGATGGTAGGGCTTCTCTCATTGCAGCACCAACCACTTACAGAATTATCCGGAGGGCAGCAGCAGCGTGTCTTTATTGCCAGGGCACTGGCAAGCAGGCCTGACATTTTAATAATGGATGAACCACAGGTGGGCCTTGATGACCGCTATGTATATGATTTTTACAGGCTGCTTGAGCGGCTTAATCAAGAGCAAAAAATAACCATTCTCATGGTTTCCCATGATGTTGCTGTCATAGGGTCATGGGCTCATAGGATCGCCTGCCTCAACAGGAGATTGATCTGCCAGGGGCCGCCTTGTGAAGTTTTGACAGGGCATAATCTTAATTATATTTATGATAAGGATCACCCTGCTGTCGCGGATTTATACTAATAAAAAGGGGAATCATTGATGGCAATGCTGCACTACGATTTCATGATACGTGCCTTGATCGCTGGCTTGGTGATCGGTATGATTTGCCCAGCTTTGGGTGTGTTTCTCGTAATTCGCCGCTATTCTTTTATGGCTGATACCATAGCCCATATTTCTCTGGCAGGAGTTGCCGTTGGCCTCTGGCTTGGGGTAGCCTCATCCATTTCTTCTTTGCTGACTATTATTGTTGCTGTTTTGGGTGCATTGGCAGTGGACTATCTCCGTTCACGCACAAGCCTTTCCGCTGATGCCTTGCTGGCCTTAATGATGAGCGGGGGGCTTGCACTGGCCATTATTTTCTTTGGATTGGCTAAAGGAGCGCCCATGGACATCACCTCTTATCTTTTCGGTAGCTTGATGACTGTCAGCAGCGGCGATCTGAGGCTAATATTGGTTGTTGCAGGGATTGTATTGTTATTTTTAGTACTGCTGTATAAAGAGCTGTATTTTATCTGCTCTGATGAAGTGTACGCCCGGGTATCAGGCCTTCCTGTTGATCAGCTCAACCTTATTTTTGTTTTCCTGGTAGCCATAACTGTTGCTATCAGCCTTAGAGTGGTTGGGACATTACTGGTCGGTGCTCTGATGGTGATACCTGTGCTGGCCTCCCTTATTATAGGACGCAGTTTCAAACAGGTGTTTTGTTTCTCATTAGTGCTTGGAATAATCTCTACCTTGCTGGGGCTGACAGCATCCTACCAGTGCGGATTAGCTGCAGGTGGATGTGTTGTGCTGACTGCCTTGTTCTTCTTTGTCCTTTTTTACACGGTCAAGCAACTGCTTATATATTTCAAACGCCACAGTGCCCTCAAAGAGATCGAATAAACAGCGAATAAATAGTGACAGTTAACCAGAGCTAATAGATTCGCCCAATATTGTTTCGGCTATTTGGTGAAGTTGTTTAATGTACTCTTTTGCCCCGGGGTGTGGCGATAATCATGAAATTTTGACCGCTGTGACTGCCGTGTGTCTGGTAGTCCAGTCCTTCCTTTTCCAGTACAGCCAGGATCCTGTCGGTTTCATGGGCATCTGCGGCCTCTAGATTGAGCAGCAGATGATCACCCGGTACTAGCTTGGATGTTGCAGCTTTGACTATTTCAATATCTCCGGTACCGATGGATGGGCCAAGATCAATGTTGATTTCTCGCATATTGTACCCCCTGTTGAAAGTTATGTTTCTCTAGAAATATTATCTGCTTTATTACCGGCATTATTCGGTATTTACTGCCAGGCACCAGGATAATGCTACTTGTACATCATAGATTAGGTTACAGGTTTATGGTAAATGCGGAAGGCATGCCAGATGCAGTGTCGCTGGAGGGATAGGTGGATTCTGAGCTAGGGAGCTGCTTTAACATGACGATGCCTTCCACAATTTAATCTATTATACGTAATATGGTAGAAATGGTGCAGGGTTTGTTGCTTAGATGAATATATTTTATAGAGGGTGTTTTACAGGCAGGATATTATGGTTGCCGGGTCGAAATAATTAATAATGAATAACGGCACCATGGAGGTGTTCTTCCTTTCTGGATGAAAGGGCAAGTAAAGTACTCTATGGTGTTTATTTTCTGTATAGGGGGTAGGCCGATTATGTGCCGGGAAAAAACCGATTGGGAAAAAGCGATGGAGTTTCATGGACACGTATGTGTTGGCCTTGCTTTGGGCTATAGAGCTGCTAAAGCAGGTATAGAATACCTGGAAACACGGCGGTCACCGGATGAGGAAATTGTGGTTATTGCTGAGACAGATAACTGCGGTGTTGACGCGGTTCAGGTTGTTACAGGGTGTACTGTGGGAAAGGGTAACCTTATTTTCCGGGACTACGGGAAGAACGCGTATACCTTTGGGTGCCGGGATACAGGAAAGGCAGTACGCATCATAGTAAAACCGCGTGATGCAAATTTTCCGGAGGATTTTGTGGCGCTGCGCGACCGGGTTCGCAGTGGTGAGGGGACATCAGAAGAAAAGGAACAGCTGCACAAGATGCAGCTTAAAGTGATTTCTGAAATCCTGCAGGCTCCCCAGGAGGAACTGCTTCAGATGCAGGAGGTACAGCTTGACCTGCCTGAAAGGGCGCGTATTTTCAGCTCTGTGACCTGTGCTAGGTGCGGTGAGTTAGTGATGGAGCCCAGGGCCAGGGTAAGGGATGGACAGATTGTCTGTATACCCTGCAGTGATTATTACCCCTCCCGGGTAATCGGGTAGTTGGTTGGCCATTAGTAGTTGGTAAAAGGTAGGTTATGGATCACGGGGTGGGAGCGGTTTCCTGTGGTCCATTTTTTATTCCTCTAGTTCATTATCCATCTGCAGCTCATCAAAGTCTTCGCCTACGAAGGAATTCTGGTTAATGTGGTTGACAAAATCGAGCACAATCTGCAGCCTGTCTTCTGGGAGTATTTTAATAATTTCGATCAGTTTTTCACGAAGAGATTCCATGGCACAAATCCTTTCTCTTGAGAGTTTAGCTGAAAATATTGTTGCCCATATGTTCTGAGAATATCCCTGTTAGAGTATGACTCGCTCCGGATGGGCATAAATGTTTAGTCGTTTTCCCCTCACAAATCCCAGCACTGTGATTTGAAGATCTTCTGCCAGTTTCAGGGCGAGATCTGTGGGTGCGCTTCGGGATATCAAGATGGGCACTTTCATCCTTGCTGTTTTTAAAAGAATCTCAGAAGAGACACGCCCACTAAAAATAATTATCTTGTCTTCTCTGGGAATATCATCAAGGAAACACTGGCCGTGGATCTTATCTAATGTGTTGTGGCGGCCGATGTCTTCTTGAAAAATGATAATTTCTTCTCCCTGAGCCAGGGCAGCATTATGGACACCACCGGTACGCTGGAAAAGGTGCGATCTCTGCTGTAATTCTGCGGCCAGCATCAATGCTGTTTCCACCTTTATTTTCAGCTGAGAGGAAATAGGTGGTGGGGGAGCGGGGGTAACCCCAGCTGTTGAGACATTGGTTCCGATGCGCCCAGCACTGGGGGTAATACAGCGTTTTACAACTAATTTATCTGCCAGTTCCAAATCAGGGTTTGTTTTGATGTGTGCTGCTCCCCGTTCTGCATCAAGATTAACTGCCAGGAGGTCTTCGCGCTTTTTCAGAACTCCCTCAGCACAGAGGAAACCTACTGCCAGATATTTCTGATCCTGGGGAGAGCAGACCAAAGTAGCCGTTTCCTTAGAGTTGACATAAACCGTAAGGGTTGTTTCGCGAACAACAATGTCCTCCTGCTCACGGCAGCCGTTTTCATCGAGTTTGATAATCTTACAGGGTGTTGTTAAAAACTCGCTATTCGAGGGTTTCATTTAAACACTCCTTTTGGGGAGGTAACGGGGATGGCTGCTTTGCAAATAGTATAGGTAACTCTCGCTCCATCTAGTTTCCTGTCTACGTTTTCTATTTTTATGTAAATAAAGTAATAAAGCAAGCCTTGTCCCAGGGCCCCGTGCCCCGTAGTGAATAGCTCAAGCCTGATCCCCATAAACGATTTTACCGTTGACCAGAACAAGTTCCACCTTTGTGCGCCAGTCCAGGGGATGGCCGCTGAGAACGATGATATCGGCATCTTTTCCCGTTTCCAAACTGCCTACCCGGTCCGCGATCCCTAGAATTTCAGCTGGGTTGATGGTGATCGCCTTGAGGGCTTCCTCTTCATCCATCCCCTCCTTGACAGTCAGTGCTGCCAAAAGGGAGAGGTGTTGAATAGGAACCACTGGGTGGTCGGTCATAATGGCTACCTTTACTCCTGCTTGGGAAAGAACACCTGCTGTTTTGAGGGAACGGTCTTTCAACTCTACTTTGGCCCTGCTGCTTATTGTGGGGCCAACAACTGCGGGGACCCCTCTTGTAGCCAGTTCCTCGGGGATCTTATGGGCTTCTGTAGCATGCTGGATGCTGACCTTGAGGTTGAATTCATCTGCGATCCTGAGCCCGGTAATGATGTCGTCAATCCGGTGAGCATGTATCAGCATGGGTATTTCACCGGAAATAACAGGAAGCATGGCCTCTAATTTAAGATCTCTGTCCGGTTGTTTATCTGGATCTTTTTCCCCTTTTCTGATTTTGGCCGCATAGTTTTGTGCCGCTACTATGGTTTCTCGCAGGAGTGCTGCTGTAGCCATGCGAGTCATTGGCATTTTTTTTCGGTCTCCATAAACCCGCTTAGGATTCTCTCCCAAAGCCGCCTTTAGTCCTGCGGGGTTTTTGATTACAGCCTGGTCAGCGGTTTTAGCGTGGGTTTTCATAACCACACTCAAGCCTCCGATGACATTGGCACTTCCTGGCCCGGTCATCACGGTTGTCACACCACCCTGAAGGGCATCAGCAAAGGCCAGGTCCTCCATATTGACCGCGTCCAGAGCACGCAGGTGAGGGGTGATCGGATCAGAGCTTTCATTGCTATCATCCCCCTCAATGCGGTATATTTCCTCATAAATCCCGATATGAGTGTGGGCATCGATAAAGCCCGGGAGTATATATTTTCCTGAAACATCTATGACCTGGGCACCGGCAGGTGGTGATG
>JBASML010000082.1:0-2135 GCA_049656845.1 Syntrophaceticus sp. | reverse complement strand
TCAATGGACTAAAAAACTGTACATTCATATCAACCAGCTTTCACTAAGGCAAGCCCCCCTGATTGGGGGGGCTTTTTTGCGTAATTAATTATTTGTTATTGATAAGTGGTAATATCTCAAGAGCTACTTCCATATTTAGTCGGTCATAAGCACACTCCAGATTTACTCTGCATATTTTCTCAATAAGTCCGATTCTATATCTAACAGTATTAGGATGGACATATAGCATTTCTGATGTTTTCCTGTAGTTATAACTAGATTCAATAAAACATGACAGAGTATCTATAAGATCTATGCTATTTTTATGATCGTTCAGAGGTTTAAGATAATCCTCATAATATTTTACCATTTCTTCGTATATATCAGGAAGTTTCAGTAGTCGATAAAATCCAAGATTACCAAAGGAGTAAATTTTAGTATCCATATTTAAACAAGAACCTATATGGATAGCGCTTTTTGCCTCCTCATAACTCTTACTGACATCAGCGAAAGCTGCGAGTCTACTAATCCCCATCATAATTTCAGTGCCTGGTAAACATTTACTTAATTCCACGTATAACTCATTTAACAAAGATAAATTATTTTCATTATTAGAAAGATACATCACAATATTATTATCCAGAAAACCAAATATTTCTTTTGTTCCTAATTTTCTAGTAACAACACCATCAATAAAGTTCATTTTTTGTTCATCCAAACTATTCACATTATCACAACCGAAACCAACAATAACAGTTATCCCCTCTTGCGGGAGATCATAATTTAATTCTTTGGTATGCATAAGAGCTTCATCCCAGGACATTTTCCCAGTAAAAAAAGACTTCAAAAAACTTGTCCTATGTTTTCTTTTTTCACGCATAAGCAAAGTTATTTTTTGGATTTCCATGGCACAAGCAGAAACAGCACAGCCCAACAATAAATAATCATCATTGAAAAAATCCCTGCCACCCTTAAAAAGAAGGATGTTACCTTGAGTTTGCCCCTGCTCTTTAATCTCAGCCGATAGCCATTCAAGCTTTACTTCGTCTTTTTCCCAACAGTACTTGTTAATATTTGAATCTGATGTGCTTTCTTTTTTTCGCCATCTCGTTATATCGGTAGGAAATATCCCTGGTAACATATTTTCAGGGTAGGTATAAACATGACCATCAAAAATAATCGCTGCTACAAGTCCTGTCCATCTATATAATGTTTTAAGTACTCCCCCCATACCATCATGGTAGACACTTTCATTAAACTCTTTAAAAACATCTTCTTCTCGTTTTAACTCACCTGTAACCCGAGATATCATATTGGCTGTAATAAACTCATATATATCTGTATAGGCATAATCATCAGGAATACAAATAAT
The DNA here is from genome assembly GCA_049656845.1 of Syntrophaceticus sp. Classification (GTDB taxonomy): domain Bacteria; phylum Bacillota; class DSM-12270; order Thermacetogeniales; family Thermacetogeniaceae; genus Syntrophaceticus. The sequence goes on along the minus strand of JBASML010000082.1, from coordinate 784 downwards.
CGGTAAATTGCAGCTGTCTGCAGTTTCTCTCATCACCTGAGGCAATTGATAATTGAAAAATCTCAATTTAAGACCAAGCCCAGACGCTCCGTTTACTGCCAGTTTCCAGACTACCTCACGCTGTATATTTTCATCATGCAAGATTCCATAAGCGGTTGTTATTACAAAATCCCCTCCCCTGAGATACTTGTATGCATCCGGAGAATCTAAAACAGTTACACTAGTAACAAGATTTTTCAACCCTCTTTCCCCTGCGAGCACTTCTGACGCTGAAAAAAAATCAAAGGATAATAGCTTTTGCAAGCTGATTTCCACTAAGAATCCCCTCCTTAAGAAATTATCCCTGACAAATAGCTTTATCCCTTATTGTCATTTCCTAACACATCAACGCCCCCATTAAACACACACTGCAATGGACTTAGAAACAATTGTAGTAATATACAAAAATACCTTAAAAACTTGGGATGTATAGCTCTTTATCTGTAATTATTGTTGAAGGTTCTTAGAAATGATATTCCTAATGTATTAAATAAGTCATTGTAAAATATTACGACATCCAATCTAATAACATTTCAGATAACAAAGGGGGGATAATTTCAAGCGCTTAAATTTGTATATATCTTTAGTCAAGAATGTGAATATAATTACAGAAAGGAAGTGCACTCATTAAATGCAAGAAGATATTCTCAAAAGACTCTGCAATGCCATTGTGGACTGTGATGTTGAAAAAGCAGCAAAGGTGGCTCAAGAAGCATTGGATGCCGGTATTCCTGCACTTGAAGCC
>JBASML010000081.1:0-6697 GCA_049656845.1 Syntrophaceticus sp. | reverse complement strand
CGCTATGCCCAGACACGCCATAATGCTGGTTTTATGGTTGTGGAAAGGTTAGCAGATCACAGCCAGGGATGGGAAAAATATCGCCGCCTGGCCAGCATCTGCACTGTGGAAATTGACGGTACTGTGGTTATGCTGGTGCGCCCCTCTACCTATATGAACCTCAGCGGACAAGCGGTAGAGCCCTTATTGCGGCAGCTACACCTTTTGCCTCAGGATCTGCTAGTGATTCATGATGATCTGGATCTGCCCTCTGGCCGAATCAGACTGCGCCCAGGTGGCGGTTCTGGGGGGCATAAAGGGGTGCAGTCTGTGATCGATCAACTGCAGTCCAGGGATTTTGCGCGGTTGCGCATCGGGATTGGGCGGCCGCCAGCGGGTATGGATCCGGTTGATTATGTTTTAAAACCATTCACCGGGGAAGAGCGGCTGTTTTATGAAAAAGTCTGGGAATTGGCTGAAGATGCTGCCCGCTGCTGGGTGGTTGATGGCATCGAAACCGCCATGAACCGATATAATGCATGAAATCTCCTTTTTTGGTTAAACTATGGATAATGGTCCCTGCCGCCTTTTTAAAAAAAAGGTACAGGGTCTAGTTTAACCAGGGGGGAGGTGACAATATGGCAGATGAGAATAAAGGGGCTCAGGGTGATCCTGGTGGAGGCATCACAAATATAACTGAGCAGGGCTGGTTAGCTCACATTGTTAGGTTTGTTGTGGCTGCGATTGTTTTAATGGTTGTGAGCTATATTACACCTGGCTTTACCAGATTGTCTTTCTGGTATGCCTTATTAGCTGCTGTCTTGATAGCAGCAATCGGGTTTGGACTTGAATCTCTTTTCGGCCGCAACATTTCGCCTTATGCGCGTGGTGGGGTCGGATTTGTGGTTTCGGCGGTGATCTTTTACCTGCTTCAGTTTATGATCCCTGGCCTGAGGGTGACTATTCTGGGAGCTCTCATAGCTGCTGCCATCGTTGGCATTATTGATATGTTCGTGCCTACAGGTGTACGCTGAACTCAAATGCAGCCCCAAAACCCCGTCTTATACTGAGGCGGGGTTTATATTTTTGCCGGCAGCGTGAACCGTTTGTCAGGCCGATCACAGTGAATGGAGACTGTTTAAATAAAGCAGAGGCCAGCTGCCAAATGTGGGAAAAAGAGTTTTTGAATACACACAGAGGTCTGTTTTCAGTGCACCTGTCTGTTCACAGCGCCTCAGGGCTGCGGTATAAATGCTTTATTCTAAATGATATAATGAACAATAGATATAAGCGGGGGGCAAAATGGGCCCTGCCTCATTTTGCATTGGTCCGAAAAAGGTGGTAAAATGCACAACTTGCTTAAAAAAATACCAAGATACAATGAAGCCTTTCAAACTTTACAGAAAAGGGAGTTTCCTCTGCTGCTCTCGGGGCTGGCGGGATCTTCCAAAACCCTAATTGCGGCATCCCTTTTTGATAAAGGAGGGTTTCAGGGTGCCCTTCTGGTAATTGTTCCGGGGTATGACCAGGTGAGTGCCTGGGCCGCGGACCTGGAGCAGTTGATGCCTGACCGGCAGGTACTGGTGTTTGACCCGGCAGAGTCCTTACCCTTTGAGGTGATGGCAGCCAGCCGTGAACCCGCGGCCGGGCGCTTGCAGGCCATGGCTTCTCTACAAGAGCAAGGGGACAAGGTAGTGGTGCTTGCCTCTGTGGAGGCCCTCTTGCCTAAGCTTGTTCCTCCCAAACAATGGGAGCGGGCTGCCATTTCTCTGCAGGTGCATCAGGAAACAGGTTATGATGATCTGGCTAAGCGGCTAGTTTTGGCTGGCTATGAACGATTGGACACTGTTTCAGGGCCAGGACAGTTTGCGGTGCGGGGGGATGTGGTGGATGTTTATCCTTTTTATGGCCTGCCTGTCCGCCTGGAGTTTTGGGGTGATGAGATCACCTCTCTCAAAAGGCTTGATCCCGTAACACAGAGGTCCCAACAGAGCCTTACTGAGATAAAAATTTGGCCTGCCCGGGAGTTTATCTATGACCCGGACCTGGCTGATCTTGCTAGAGAGCGCATTCAGGATGCTTATCAAAAGAGGCGGAATGCCCTCAAAGGGAACAGGAATGCAATGACACGCCTCCAGCAGCGGGCCAACAGGCTTTTGGAGATGGCAGGGGAAGGGGCAGGTGGCTCCCTTAGCTTAGTGCAGCCTTATTTTTACCCGAAACAGGCCTCTCTTTTGGATTATTTGCCCCCGGACTCTATGGTTATCCTGGATGAGCCTGGGCGTTTTCCGGAACAGTGCCGGGCACGCACCGCGCTCCTAGAGTCAGACTAGAGGCGCTTTTTTCAGGAGGGGAACTCATTTACTCCATGGAAGGAATACTATTTTGACGATGACGAACTGTTGACACAGATTCAGGGGCTGCCTTTAATCTGTTTCTCCCGGTTGTTGACCAGGATCCCATCTATTGAACCAAAATCTATCATCAGCTTTACGACCAAAGAGATGCAGCCCTTTCTGGGGAGGCCAGACATCCTGGCCCATGAGATAAAAGGATGGCTGCATAAAAAAACCTCTATTCTTTTACTGACCCATACAGAGGCTAATTTAAAACACCTGGAAAGGGAATTAAGGGATCTTGAAATATCTTTTTTGGTGGCGGATAAGTGGTCGGAATACCTGAAAGAGGGGCGTCTGCAGGTAGGTACAGGTTCGTTAAACCAGGGATTTGAGATCCCGGGGGTTTTGGCTGTTGTCACCGCAGGAGAGATCTACGGTGGTAATAGAGTGAAAAAGGCAAGGCGCCGGCAGCTAGCTGCAGCTGATCATCTCCCGGACCTCAGTCCAGGGGATTTTGTGGTGCATGTTCATCATGGGATCGGCCGTTTTGTAGGCATCTGTGAGAAGGAAACAAGCGGCATCAAGAGGGATTACCTGGAGATCGCGTATGCTGGGGAGGCAAGGCTGTTTGTGCCGGTGGATCAGGTGGATCTGGTTCAGAAGTATACTGGGCCTGAAGGTGCAGTGCCCCGCCTTTCCCGGATGGGAGGCAGTGATTGGGCGCGCACCAAACAGCGGGTCAAAAAACAAGTCCAGGAGCTGGCTAAAGATCTGTTGGCACTTTATGTGCAGCGCAGCCAGGCGGCAGGTTATGCGTTTTCTCCGGATACTGTTTGGCAGCAGGAGTTTGAGGATCGGTTTCCCTATCAGGAGACACCGGACCAGAAACAGGCCATCAGTGATGTGAAGGCTGATATGGAACGGAAACGTCCCATGGACCGCCTTATCTGCGGGGATGTGGGGTTCGGTAAGACCGAGGTGGCCATTAGGGCCGCCTTCAAGGCTGTACAGGATGGGAAACAGGTGGCAGTTTTAGTGCCCACAACAGTGCTGGCACACCAGCACTACCTCACTTTCCAGGACCGTTTTTCTCACTATCCCATTCGGGTGGAGATGTTGAGCAGGTTCCGGACACCATTGGAACAAAAGAAAATCCTCAATGATCTAAAAAAGGGGTTGGTGGATGTTATTATCGGCACCCATCGCCTTCTTTCTAAGGATGTGGTTTTCAAGGATTTAGGGCTCTTGGTAATCGATGAGGAGCAGCGTTTTGGGGTGGCTCATAAAGAAAAGATCAAAATGTTGAAAGCCAATGTGGATGTGATCGCCATGACAGCGACACCTATTCCGCGTACCCTGCAGATGTCCCTTGGTGGTGTTCGCGACCTGAGCCTGATTGAGACTCCTCCTGAGGACCGCCTGCCGGTACAGACCTATGTACTGGAATATGATCCCCAGATAGTGCGGGATGCCATTATGAGAGAGATCCAGCGGGGAGGACAGGTTTTCTATGTACACAATCGGGTAGAGACCATCAGCTCTACTGCCTATTATCTCCAGGGATTGGTGCCTGAGGTTTCTTTTCGCGTTGCCCATGGGCAGATGAAAGAAGATGACCTGGAGCAGGTGATGTGGGAATTTGTGAACCGCAAGTTTGATTGTTTGGTTTGTACCACTATCATAGAAAGTGGGCTGGACTTTCCTAATGTCAACACACTGATTGTGGAGAATGCTGATTGGTTCGGGCTCGCCCAGCTCTATCAACTGCGCGGCCGGGTTGGCCGCTCTAATCGCCTGGCCTATGCTTATTTTACCTTTACACGAGATAAGGTCTTGACCGAACAGGCAGAGAAAAGGCTGCGTGCTCTCCAGGAGTTTACCGAATTTGGGTCTGGCTTTAAATTAGCCATGCGTGACCTGGAAATACGGGGTGCGGGCAATATCCTTGGGGCAGAACAACACGGGCATATGGCTGCTGTAGGTTTTGATCTTTATAACAGGCTGCTACAAGAGGCTGTAAGTGAGCTCAAAGGAGAAAAAGTTACCGAGAAAAAGGTGGATGCCCCCTTTTTCGATCTACAGGTTGATTCCTTCATTCCAGATTCTTATATCAGAGATGGGAGGCAGAAGGTAGAGATCTACCGGCGGCTTTCTTTGGCTGATAGTTTGGAGGAAGTGATGGATCTGGCTGAAGAGGTGAGGGACCGTTTCGGTAAAATGCCGACTCCGGTTGTTTACCTCTTTGAGCTTGCCAGTATCAGGGCCAGGGCAGGTGAACTGCAGGTCCGGGAGGTACGGCATGCCGGGTCTACCCTAATGATACTATTTGAGAAAAAGGCAGCACCCCCAGGAGAGCAGTTAGCGCATTGGAGCCACATCTTTGGTAACAGGCTCAGTTTTTCTACAGTTGATGGCCTGGAAATCCGGGTGGATACCAGAGGGCTGGCACCCGATGAATTGGTTAAAATGCTCAAAAAAGCGTTAGATAACAGCCATTTGGAAACTAGATATGCATGATCTATATTTTGTGAAAAGCAGGAGGAGTTATTGATGGTGGCGAAGTTTTTTAAGTAAATGCGGACTCATCGTTCGGTTATACCGGTATACCGGGAAGGAGGAGTTTTATTGAATTCGGTAGCGGATTCTGCAAAAAAAGGTTTCAAGTACCTGCCACAAGTTTTAGTATTTATTCTGATAGTTGCTCTTGGTTTTATTTGGATATGGTGGGTATATCATGGAGACTGGGTAGTCCAGGTTAATGGCTACAAGATTTCTGAGAAGGATCTTGATCAGGAGGCCGCTTACCTGCAGATAATGCAGGAATCCCAGGGTATGGATTTCCAGGGGGACCAGGGAAAGATGTTAAAAGCGCAGCTGCGGCAGATAGCACTGAACCAACTGGTAGACCGTGCCTTAATGTGCCAGGCTGCCAGACAATCCGGAATCAAAGTCGATAAGGCAGAAATTGAGAATCAGATATTGATTACTCAACTACAGGCCGGTGGGGCTGAGAATTTCCAAAAGATGCTCGCAGCGCAAGGTATGACAGAGGCCGGATACAAAAAATTGCTGGAAGAAAGCATGATGCTGGAGCAGCTGTGGGAGCAGGTAACAAAGGATACTGTGGTTGAAGAGGATGAGATCCGCCGAGCTTATCAGGAGCTTAAAGATCTGCTGATTTTTCCTGAACGCGTCAAGGTAGGCCATATTCTAGTGAAAACTGAAGAAGATGCTCGGGAGGTCATTGCAGAACTGAAAGAAGGGGCGGATTTTCAGGAACTTGCTGTAAAGAAATCGACTGACCCTACAGTGAAACAGAACAAAGGCATTCTGGATGACATCAGCAAGGATTCCTCTGTTGCCGAGGAATTCAAAGCAGAGGCTTTTCGCCTTTCACCCGGGGAGTTCAGTCAGGAGCCGGTAAAGACTGAATTCGGCTATCATGTGCTTTGGTGTTTTGAAAAAAAGGATGCCGGCCAGGCTAGTTATGAAGATGTCAAGGATCTGCTGGAGCAGCAGCTGCTTAATGAAAAGAAACAGGAGCAGTTCATGCACTACCTGGATGGTTTGCGTAAGGCAGGTCGAATAATGTACCATCCTAAAAATTCTGTAATACCAGATTGAGGATGCTGAGGCTAAATTTATTAACAGAAGCATGGAAAAAAATGAATAAATCCCCCCAAATGGTTATATACTATTCCTGAAGATTCTTATCTTTGGAAAATTCTTATCTTTAAATGAAGGGGGGATAGAACTTGAAGGCTACAGGTATCGTACGACGTATTGATGATCTAGGCCGTGTTGTAATTCCCAAAGAGATCCGCCGGACCCTACGGATTCGGGAGGGCGATCCCCTCGAAATCTTTGTAGACCGGGAAGGAGAGGTTATTCTTAAGAAATACTCACCCATCAATGAGCTGGGTGACTTTGCGAAGGAATATGCTGACTCCCTGCACGAGGCAATTGGTCATATTGCATGTATTGCTGACCGGGATAACATTATTGCTGTAGCAGGTGCCCCGAAAAAGGAGTTTCTTGATAAAGCCATTGGCCCAGCGGTGGAAAAGGTAATGGAGGAGCGTAAACCTGCCCTGATCGCAAAAGCTGGTGAACACCCTGTTTGTAATATCTGCCTGAGCGATGAAGAGGAGGATGAATGCAAGTTCTCCAGTGAGGTTATCGCTCCTATTATTGCTGAAGGCGACCCTATTGGCGCAGTAATCATCTGCTCAAGGGAACCCAATGTCCGAATGGGGGAACTGGAATTAAAGCTGGCTGAGACCGCGGCAGGGTTCCTGGCAAAACAGATGGAACAGTAATTATTCAAAATAAGGTGGCGTTCTGCCGCCTTTAATTTTTTTCTTAGTAAACTTCCTGAT
>JBASML010000080.1:0-2454 GCA_049656845.1 Syntrophaceticus sp. | reverse complement strand
CATATGCTCTAACCAGAGTTATATAACGATCCACAGCATCTTCGATCTGCCGCACTTGACCACATATATTTCGTCCAGTAACAGTCGCAATCCAATCCTTCTTCCTTTCACCTAATGTCCATTTATCCCTACCCTTTTCCCAATAGAAACAAAATTTATCATACCAGAGGCCAAAATTTGCATCCGCGGCTCGGTTGGTTTTTATAATTCCCTGTGCTTCACGATAGAGTGGAATATTTTTGGGGATATTTTTACTCATTACCGGTCACCTTTTCCTTCTTGAGATAAGCAACCGCCAGTTTCTTCAGCCAGACTAACCATGCCATTGCTTCCGCCTGAGCTTTCATATAGGTTTGCCGATCGCCGCTGGCAATGGCCTGAATCAAATTATCTTTACCAGAGTAAGGAGCCTCAGGTTCAGGACGGCAAAGCCAGTTCTCCAGATCCTCATATAAAACCTTATGAGGATCACCTATAGCATCACTGGTTTTGGCCGCAGCAGAGAGCAACGTAGCAGCAGCCTGTCCCAGACCACAGGTCAGTATAGTAGCCGGAAGGCTTTCCACATAGGATGCGTATTTATCTTTCCATTCTTCATCTGTTTGTTCAGTCTCAATCCTGTGAACTTTGCTCCAGGCATCAGAGGCACGCCTTAGATCCAGTGTCTGACTCATTTGCTTCCCTCCTTTGCCAACCAGGAGACCACACACCAACCCTGGCCAACTGTTTCGTTGCCACCAACCTGTAGATAAGGTCGTTTTGTAAAGATCTGCTGCACCTTATTAAGCAGTTCTTCCTGGCCTTGACGCGGAATAATAAGGGTATAGAAAAGTGTATCAGGAGGTACTGTCTCCTCATACCAGAGGTTTTTGCTGATTTTAGTGTTATCATCAAGCACATTCCGTGCATTAACAGGTAGGCCAAAGCGGGCAAAATACTTAAAATCATCATCATTAATGATCACTACCTGCTTCATTAGCCTCTCTTTTACCGATTGATGGCTAACCAGGTCTGATAGCACCTGACATATATCACTGATCATTTCTTTATTGCTCAATACCCTAAACGAAAGTTCCTCCAGGTAAAGATCACCGCTGACAGCCGCAACAGCTTGGTTCTGTTCCACAACGGGAATGTCAAAGGTGAGTGTATCAAATCCCGCCAAGGCAAGGTCGCGCTGGAAACGCTCCAGGATATAGGGACAGGTTACCCAACGGTAGTGACCAGTCAATGAGCGGACTGGAAGCAGAAGCAACCTCCCATCAGTCACAGATATTCCGCCTGCCCCATCATGATCGCCGAATACGGCCTTTGCCTCTTTGTCTCCTTTGCTTTGTACAAATATGTCCCGCAGGGCGCCTTTCAACCCAGAACCCATCAGCACTGGATAATCAGTTGTCGCCTCCCTTGCCACCGGAAGATCTACCACACCACCTGATGATTCTGCTCCAGGATGGATGCTTGTTTCCGACAACAAACCAACTAATACAGCATTCATATCTCTTCCTCCCATCTTCCGATCAATATTTGGCCATAACCATAAGACTTGCTTTGATCATCTCCGAGGCACTGACCATGCAGTGCTTTAATTTGGTGCAGGTCACTCTCATCACCTTCAAAAAACCATGTGCTTCCCGCAGGTATAAATGGCCGCAGCGGACGCGGCTGCCTTAGCTTTAGATCCCAACCCCCGATCTGCCTCGCCTTACCGATACAAGCCGATACACACCTGCCGGGAATGTTCGAAAATTTACCCATCACAGCCTGATCCGTCTGATCCGTCGTGTCTCCGAAATACCCAGGAGTAATCAAGGTAACTGTAAAGAGTATTTTGCCGTTCACAGGCTTCAGTTCCGGTACAGCTGGGAGACCAATCTCTTCATCGGTTACTTGTAATCTAGCAAGTTTTCCCTCACCGCCAAGATTGACCACTTGCGGTAACCCTTGAGCCCACTCCTTCTGTATCCCACCAACACCGACAATCACAGTCACACCCCTGATCGGCCTTACCAGATTGACCGCATAAAGCATGCTGTCCTTTGCTGTCCTGGTATCTGCATCTCTCCCGATACCAACTTTCAGCTCATTTTTCCATAAATCACAACAGCGAAAAACCTCTTTCGGTGAGCTGTAGGGAACTTCACCCGCCAACACCCGTTCCATAGCGGTCCCAGTTAGCCAATACTGCTCCATCGGCTTGGCACCAACTGACTCTTTAGGCATTATTGGAAGCCTCACTCGCCCAATATCTGTCAGCAATTCATTTCCCAGGTTCAGCCGGTAATATTTTATTGCTGCAGCTTTTCCTTCATCATCTTGGGCATCTTTCCTCAACAGGAAAAGAGGCGCAGGAAACAAAATCTCGCCATCTTTGCAAAGATAAGGCCCCCGAAACCGCAAAACCCCCAAATCATCATTATCACCAAGTTCACCAGGCCACAGCCTATCCTCGCC
>JBASML010000079.1:0-3652 GCA_049656845.1 Syntrophaceticus sp. | reverse complement strand
GTCAAAAATTAAGAGTAAAGGTGACATTTTCACTGAATAAAACCTATGCTATTTAGGTGACATTTTCAAAGACTATTGACAGCTGTCTTTTTATTTCTCTTATTATTTCACGTGAACAAGGAAGTTCATGACAATTTATAGAAACATATTTGATGCCAGCCTGACGACAGATATACTCCTTACGCACCATATCTGCATCTGCGCCCTGTGTACAATTATCCACTGCTACTTTTAGGGCAGGTATATAATATTCAAAGAAACAACCATGATATCTGAATTTCTTAATGATATTATACTGAGAAAATAAATAATTAATGGCCTTTTGTAAAGGATCTATTGAGTCATTTCCCTGGCATTTATCAAGTTTACTATGCTTGCTCACGTCCTGATTCACAATCTCGCAAAGTTCGTTTAAAACCCCAAAGCTACTTTCAATGTTATGTTCTGGCATTCTCTGTGCAATTAACTCTTTAATTGCATTATTAATGTACTCTTCCCTGGGGCCAATCAATTGTGCCAATAACTCCGCAAGCTCTTTTATCAAAGCAGATCCCTGTTTTTGATATCTCTCTTTTTCCTCTTCCCCACATAGTTCTACTGAATAAATAATTTCTATAAGCATATCAATTTTTGCAAGGATCGTTTTTTCCAGCAACTGCTCGTCCCTCAATTATATTACCTCCACCTTTTTGATTATATTCTCTTAAGAACATTATTCTTTTGCAGCTGCTGTTATTCCTAAAAAAAATACCTCCGTTTTTACGGAGGTATTGTATTCCTGAATGAATTTAACCGCATAAATAATTATAGGCTTCTCCTGCTGCCGCTTTAGCATGACCAATAGTCTGTGGTATATCCTTTGGACCCTGACAAACTCCAGCTAGGAAAACACCGGTTTGGCTTGTTTTGACACTGCATTCTTTTCCGGCCATAAAACCATAAGGATCCATGTCTATGCCTAGCTGTTCGGCAATCTCATTACTTCCTTTTGTCGGAGTGATGGCCAACGATAATACAATCAGGTCATATTTATCTTCGCGCTGCTCACCCTCTAAGGAATCGGTATACCGCACTGTTAGGCGATCATACGGAAAACCATATATTTTAGAAGGAATACCTCTGATAAGCTTAACTTTATCTGTTTCCTGTAAGGTTTCTTTAAATACGCCAAATCCTTTGCCAAAGCTCTGAAAGTCCATATAGAAGATGTCAATCTCGGCATCTGGCAGATCCTGTCTGATAATTTTGGCAAGCTTAGCAGCATACATGCAGCAAACCCTAGAACAGTAACCATTGCCTATGGTAAGGTCACGGCTTCCTACGCACTGTATGAAACCAATCTTTTTAATGCCATCACCATATGCTGCTGTGATACTCCCTTTCTCTTTGATTGCTTCTTCTAATTCCTGTCCTGTAATAATATTTTTCTCCTGTCCGTAAGCAAATTCACTTCTTTTGCTGAGATCATAAGGGTCAAAACCTGTTGCAACAATCACTGCTTGAGATTCAAGAGAAATTGTATCATCACCGCATACAACGTTGGCCTTAAACGCCTTTCCATTTTTAATGATCTCTTTTACATAGGCATTGGTGTACACCCGTATATTGGGTTCCTGCATAACCTGATCTCTTTGCTGTAGAACCAAACAGGCGGCACAACGGTTGCATTCATCAGTTGCCTTGCAGCAGTAGGTAGCGGCCCTGCCACCGATATCTGAATCTTTTTCGATTAGAATAACCTCTATTCCACGCTCAGCCATTTCTAGAGCGCTGGTCATTCCTGCGGTACCACCACCAATTACTAGTACCTTTTTCTTTTCCAAATTGCACCCCTCCCATTGCCCGCACTGTTAAAATGTCGGCCTGGGCAGAAGACCGGCTTTTTCAACTACTGTAGGTACAATAGACTCCCAGGCTACCGCCATCACATGTACTCCAGATAAACCTTCCATTTCCTTGCAATGTTTGATGTACTCAACTGAGATATCAACCGCTTCTGCTTTGGCATCCTCCGCCTTTTCCAAACGCTGGCAGAACTCCTCAGATACAATCATGCCTGGGACACCAGTCTGCATATAGCGCGCCATCTTCGGTGACTTCACCGGCATAATACCTGCACATATATATGCTCGTTCGTGCAGCCCGCGTTCCCTCACCATCTCCATGAAACGCTCAAACCTCTCCATATCCAGGATACACTGAGTCTGTACAAAGTCGGCACCTGCTTCGATCTTCTTTTCCAATCGTATGGCGCGGAATTCAAAGGGATCCCCAAAGGGGTTCTCCGCACAGCCGATAAAAAACCTGGGAGGTTCTTTACATTCAGCACCGCATTCGAAACAGCCATCATCACGCAGTCTTTTAAGCATGTGAATCAACTGCACAGAGTCCATGTCAAATACTCCCTTGCACCCCGGATGGTTGCCAAATGCCTGGTGATCCCCAGTCAGGCAGAGGACATTACGTACGCCATGAGCATAAGCTCCTAAAAAATCACTCTGCATAGCTAAGCGATTCCTATCCCGACAAACCATCTGCAAGTTCGGTTCCATCCCCAATTGGATTAAGCGTAATGATGCTGCCCAACTAGAAAGCCGGACAACAGCAGTCTGGTTATCAGTAAAGTTAACAGAATCTACTTTCCCCCGCATTTCTTCAGCATGTTTATCGATATTAGCGAAGGATGCATATGTAACTGGACCAATTTCCCCGGTACAGGCAAACTGACCCGAAACAAGTACTTTTTCCAGATTACTACCAGCTTTTAAATTTTCGGGTTTAATCTCTTTCAAGGGTCAATTCCTCCTTTACCAGTTTTCTCGGGCCCTTATCTCGATGCCAGTTCTTTGCCGGGATATACTCCGCCATTTTATCAAGCTGTCCCAATGCACTCAATCTTTCATAGATCAGATGCCAGGCACAGTCGACATCTTTAGAAACCTCACACTTCCCGAACTGTGAACCGCCACAGGGGCCATTAAGCAAACTCTTAGAGCAGCGAGCAATAGGACAAATACCCCCTGTTTTATCCAGGACACATTCACCACATGCCATACAAAATTCTTCCCACTGACCTACATCACGGTTAGCACCCAGGAATTGGGTGTTAACACCCGGAAATACCGGAACAGGTTCGTATATTTCAGCCAAATACTGAATTCCAATTCCACAAGCCAGAGAGACAATAGCTTCAGCATCACTTGCATTATCCTGGAATTTAACCAGATACTCTTTGTCACACTGGCGCTCAACGGTCTGCTCCAAGACCTCGATAGGCTTACCTTCCTTCTGGCGTGCCATACGAATCTGTGAAGCCAGCAGACCAACCTCCTTTTCGCCTCCAGCAAGGCAAACAGTAACACAGCCGTAGCACCCTGCTACTAAAACTTTTTTATAGGGGGCGATCATTTGAAGGATATCTTCGACAGATTTATTTTCAACAACGATCATTTTATCACCTTCCCCGGATTTGATCCTAACTGGTTAATTTTATCGACCATCGAACGTACAGATGCATTAAACTGGTTTCCCTGGTTTGCAGCCAGATGTATTATCTCTACCCGATCACCTTCCAGGCCAATCTCTGAAAGCCGCCTCTGTACTTGTTCTTTACGTTTATCTGCTCGCTCATTTCCCCAAACATATTTACAAT
>JBASML010000078.1:0-3542 GCA_049656845.1 Syntrophaceticus sp. | reverse complement strand
CCTCCAGCAGGATTATCGAAACAGAGGTAGACAACACCGGAGCACGAATCATTGAAAATAATGAGGAGAGGAACTACCTTGATGAGGGATGGCTGCAAGGTTAAAATATGTGGAATCACTAATCAGGAAGACCGTGACTTAACAGCCGAATTGGGGGCTGACTTCTTCGGAGTAATTGTGGATGTACCCTATTCGCCACGGACATTGAACATGGAGACCGCAGCCAGCTTACTGAAAGATGCCCCCCTTCCTGGAGTAGCTCTGGTCTTCCAAAAGAACCTACAACAGATAGAGAACCTTGTGGAATTGTGCCAACCACAAGCAGTCCAGTTTCTGAGCCCGGTGCCGCTGGAATGGCTGCAAGAATTAAAAATGCACTTTCCCGAGGTCGGCTGGTGGCAGTCGCTTTTCCTGCCTGCTGCAGAGATAAACACCACACATCCGGACATCAAAGAACTACAGCTTCAGATGCAGGAGCTGGCCAGGGCTGGAGCAGATGTACTAATCATAGATACAGCTGTAAAAAGAGCGGGTAAAACGCGTTATGGAGGCACAGGTCAAACTTCCAACTGGGAATTGGCATGCTCTTTGGTAGAAACCTCTCCCTTGCCAGTCTTTTTGGCAGGGGGGATCAAGCCTTCAAATATAATGACGGCATTGGATATAGTCCGCCCGCAGGGAATTGACCTCTGCTCAGGAGTAGAGGTTCGGCCGGGGCGCAAGGACCCCGCCAAACTGCAGGAACTGATTGATCTTGTACGGATATGGGAAAAGAATAACAACTGTAGAAAGGATGAAAGATAAATGAAAGCTGCCGTAGTGCATGGCGCAAACGACATTCGCCTTGAAGAGGTGCCACAGCCAATTCCTGAACCAGGGGATATTGTGGTACGTGTAAAGGCTTCAGGTATCTGTGCCACCGATGTCAAAACACTGCTTGGGCAGGGACTGCCTAAAAATTTACCCACCATTTTAGGGCATGAAGTGGCTGGAGAGGTCTCTGCTTTAGGTGAAGGGGTAGAAGGCTTTGCTATTGGTGATAGGGTAGCAGTCTACCCTATCGCTGTCTGTGGAGAGTGCGACTACTGCCTTCGTAATCGGCATAACCTCTGCCGTCACGAGTTTGGTCTTGCTCATGGGATCGATGGGGGTTTTGCCGAATATGTGCGCATCCCGCGCCAGATCGTTAATATCGGGGGAGTTGTGAAACTTCCACCGGAACTCCCTTTTGAACTGGCAGCACTGGCTGAACCCCTCTCCTGTGGACTGGCAGCTCTACGGGCCAACAAGGTAGAAGAAGGTGATACTGTTGTTATCGTCGGAGCCGGCCCCATGGGAATGATCCACCTGCTTTTGGCTAAATGGCGTGGAGCAAAGGCTGTGATTATTGAACAAAAACCCAGCCGCCAGGAGTTCGCCAAAAAATTGGGTGCAGATGCTGTCATCGACCCTAAAACCCAAGATCCCCTGGAAACAGTCATGAAACTAACCGATGGGGATGGAGCGGAAGTAGTAATCACATCTTTGAGCGACCCCCAGGTGATCGAAGCATCCCTCCCCCTGGTGAAAAAAGGTGGTGTCTTCAATATCTTTGGCGGACCGCCTGCAGGACACAAGATCAGCATCGACCCACGCTGGGTCCACTATGAGGAGATCACCATTACCGGCAGCTTTGCCTCCACCCCTATGGACTTTAAGGAGGCCGTCTATTTGATCGGCTCACAGGAAATCGACGCCGCCCAGTTAATCACTGACCGTTTCAGCCTGGATTCCATGTTGGAGGCAGTGGAAAGAGCCCGCAGTTTAGAGATGATCAAGGGCATAGTCCTTATGTAAGTAGTGGTTAGTGATTGGTTATCAGCCGTGGAAAAACGAGCTGTGCCTATACAATAAAACTTGTTCTGGATCAACAGGACACACTACTGAACCAAGATAACTTCTGAGCCCTCAGGCATACGATTTCTGGTTTCCGACATCCGCATTCACGGTTGGTGGTTAGTCGGTAGTTGTTAGGAAAGTCGCTGAGAAAAATAAGGAAAGTGGGTTATTGGGCCTGTTTCACCACATCAAACTCACTTTCACACAGGTTGCCGCCCCTTGTAATTTGGCTGCTGTTCCTTGTAATTTTGGTAGCCAGTGGAGCGGTTAGAAATAATAAATTTACTAGAAATAGATCACCATTACCATTTCCGTGACCTACGTGCTCTACGATCTATGTAAAAGGAGGAAATTAATTGACTGGATTAGAAAATAGAATGAAGAGAATCATCAAACCGGATACCGGGCGCAGCCTGGTTATCGCCATCGATCACGGCTATGCTCTAGGGCCCATGAAGGGGATCGTGGATATCGCCGGAACAATACGCCAGCTTGATGCCACTGGACAGGTTGATGCCTGGCTGCTCACCAAGGGTATCTTTCGCCATGCCTTTAACCCTGCAGGTAGCCCGGGAATTATTATGCGTATCTCAGGGGGAACAACCATCACTGGACCTGATATCACCAATGAAGGGTTGGTAACATCTGTAGAAGAAGGGCTAACTCTCAGTGCTGACGCCATGGCTGTATCCGCATTTATCGGTTCGGAAAATGAGAGGGAAACCCTTATAGGGTTGGCACGGGCAGCAGATGACTGCCACCGCTGGAATGTACCCCTTTTAGGTGTGATCGGCCTAGGTAAAGCACTGGGAGAGAAGAAAAATGATGCCAGATTCCTTGCCCTCAGCGCCCGGGTGGCAGCAGAGCACGGCGCAGATATCATCAAAACCTACTACACTGAACAGGACTTTGAGGATGTTGTGGCCGGATGCCCGGTGCCCATCATGATCGCCGGTGGCCCCAAGTGCGAAACAGACCTGGATACCCTGAAAATGATCCACGGTGCTCTCCAATGCGGTGCCCAGGGGATCGTCATGGGCAGGAACATCTGGCAGAGTTCCCACCCAGCAGCACTCCTCAATGCTGTCTGGCACCTGATTCACAAAAATTGTTCTGTTCAGGAAGCAGAGGAGATTTTGGAGGAAGGCATAGAGGAAAGCATAAAGGATTAATAAAACTAATACTACAGCAAAAACTACATTATAAAATAATAAAATAGGCTCTTATGTGTCTTAAAAAATCACGGAGGTTTCAAATCGTTATTCTTTCAAAGATAATTTAAAAGCTATCGCTTTGGTGCTAAATGGAAATATAAAAGCCAGTCTGAAGTCAGTCTAGTGTAATTATCAAACACCACCCATGTGGAGTATGTGGTCTTGATGACAGCTGTACAAATCAAATAAGCACCTGAAAAACGGCTTAAATACAGGGCTTTCCGGTGATTTGCCGCCTGCCGAAAATGTGTTTTTTGGCAGTAGAGATGCCGGGAAACCCTGTATTTTTGTTTCCTTGTGTCCGGCTAGCCTATAGCACTCCACTCCTTTTTATAATTAATGTTATTGTTTAACAACAGGTGCCCCCGCAGGATTTGCTTTTCTTTCCTTCATAAAATGTCTTCAAATTCTCAGGCAGTTCATAACTGCTGCAGGAGCAGGGTTCAGAAT
>JBASML010000077.1:0-2265 GCA_049656845.1 Syntrophaceticus sp. | reverse complement strand
ATCTATGCTCTTCTCAACTAAACTCTTCTCCCACCTCACAAAGAAGTGGATATTGAAAGTATTATATTCAACAAACACCCGCTGTGTCAATACCAGGAACCATTTTTTTCAACTGCGTTGTAGAATAGAAAAGATTTCTATTATAATATTATATATGCTTGGTATCACAATAAAGAAGGTGAACTGCTGTGTTTCAAATAGCAGAAAAGCTCTTTTATTTGCCCGGCAAAAGAAAAGAAATCCTCGTTGCTGCTCCCCACCATGGGTACACTCCGGGTTCTGACTACTACACCAAAGAATTTGCCATGCTCCTGGCCTCACAGCTTGATGCCCCTCTGCTCTATGCCGAGGACCTCAGGCCAAAGGTAGATCTTAATAAAAAACCGGAACTTGCATCCACCCCTCAATTAAAAAAACTCTGTTACAACTACCAAGAGCATGCACTCTCCGCTCCAGTGGAGCTTTTCCTAGAAATTCACGGACATATCCACGGCTGCTACGACCTGGAGATCTCCTGTGGCTTTGAGCTGGACCCTCATTACCCGCTGGACAAAGAATTCGGAGAAAGTTTAGCAGTGCTGCAGACATCTCTTGAGCAGGAAGTAAAAGCGAAATGGCCGGGGCAGAAACAAGGCAAAAATCTGTTCTCCATTCCCCGCCCTTCCATTGGGGTGTTCCCTTTCAACCAAAATGTTGTGATGAAAGCCACCCGCACCTACCTTTTTCAGGAAATCAGGAAACTACAGCTCCAGGGAAGGCGAATCTTCGGCATCCACATCGAGGTCTTCAAAACCTATAGAACGAACGATGCTGATTCACCTGAATATACCAGTCAGGTGGCTCTGGTTAACGCCCTGGCGCAGAGTATTATCAGGGCATTCAAGTTAGCACAGAGCTATTGAATTCTTTTTAGCACCAGGTCACCGCTCTCACAGTCCAGGTCATAAGCGATGACCGGGCATTTAACTTTGAGAAGGAAGAAGATTTTCTTGTCACTTATCTGACTAAGGGTTTCATAATTAGCCTGTCCCTTGGCAATAATCAGGTCTGAGCGTTCAAATTCCTTTTGAAATGCAGTTGAGCAGGTTTCCAAAATGGTGCCGGGAGCATCACTGCCATTGTCGATCACTCGCAGCAAATCGCACAGCCCTGTTTCCATCGCATCTTCCATAGTTGCGTCATTGATGATTGGCTTCCCTTTTACGACATAGGTAATGTTGTCGGTGGGGACTTGTTCAAGCAGCAGGCGATCAAAAACGATCTCACCGGCGTTATCACCAAGATAGAGGATCCTCGAACTTTCTTGAATGGCTTTTTCCAATTCTTCAGCTCTGTTAAAGCGCAGAGGCTGATTTATACAGTCCTGCACTGTATTCCTAACCTCTTGATGGGTTATATCTGCTCTGGGGCCAAAATCAATAACGTTTCCCGCAATAGCAATTTTAACTGCGGTTTCAAAATGATTTACCGAATCTTGAATTATATTACGCACTTCTCCACTCATATCTAAAGATAGCTGATTGAATTCTTTTTTCAGAGAGTGATAGGGGTCATCTATCTGTGTGACCTTTTTTATATGTTGGTGAATGAAATGAGCCATATGAGGAGGAGTTTTGTTTAAATCCATCTTTGACATTTCAGAGAGTACACAGCGTAATACCATTTCTTGAGTTTTAGGTGTTTCATTCATCATTTTCGTTGCTTCTATTGTTTGGCGCAAAAGGCAAGGCAAACATTCATAATAAGTTTTCATAGATCAAGATCACCCTTTTTTCATAATTTACATAATTGGGGCCAGGATTGCTTTATTGTTTTATTGCTTTTGTTCAAAGACGGTTCACTTTCGTCCCCTGCTAGTGCCGTCTAGATGGCATAGGCATACTGATAATAGAGGCCTGATGCCGGACGCCAGGACGTTGATGCCTAGCACCCCGTTGGCCACAGACCCAAGATGTTATGTAAAGTGCGATTATAAGGCGCAAATGAGACGCGAGAACCATCCCCGCGCCTCACATCTCACCCTATCACTTTTCCAGGGCGTTCAGCCTATCCCGTATTTGATTAAGCTGGCTTTCTAGAGACTGCGCCTGCTTTTTCAAAAGCTCCTTTTCATCCACAGCATAGGTACCAGGGGCATATCCCTGTTTCCATGCCAGACAGGACATTCTTCTGAAGCCCCTGCCTCTACCATAACCAAATCCAGCTGACATATAACCTGGTGCAGTTGATCCCGCGCAAAACCCCGCACCTCTTCCTGTCCTAGGA
>JBASML010000076.1:0-2484 GCA_049656845.1 Syntrophaceticus sp. | reverse complement strand
GCTATGAGGTACAAAAAAATGGCGCTAAAATCGTCCATGTAACCAGTGGCGGCTATCTTACTACATTGGATAAGAATCTTGGCTTATGCTTAATTAAGAGTGAGTTTGCAGAGGTTGGTAGTGAGATCGACATCATGATCCGCAAGAGAGCTGTTAAGGCACGTTTAGGGAAGGGGCTTTTTTATAGGAGAGGTAAACAATAGACAAAAAATAAAATGGAAAGGATGAAGTGATTATGGCAACAGAAATCAAAGAAGGGCTTTATTATTCTGAGGATCATGAATGGGTGCGTGTGGACGGTGAAAAAGCATATATTGGCATCACTGATTATGCACAGCATCAGTTGGGGGATATCGTTTTTGTTGAACTTCCTGATCTCGACAGCGAGTTTGAGGCCGGGGAGAGTATCGGTGTTATCGAATCTGTAAAAGCGGTATCAGATATGCATACCCCAGTTTCTGGGAGAGTGACTGCTGTCAATGAAGGGCTGGAAGATGCGCCTGAGTCGCTGAATGTTGACCCTTATGGAGAGCATATTGTAGTTATCACAATGAGCGATAAAACGGAATTAGAAAAATTGATGAATGCTAAGGAATATGCTGATTTTTGTGCAAAAGAGGAATAGGGAGGGGAGCTTAATGGCTTACACACCCAATCCTCCCCGGGTTGTCCAGGAAATGCTGGATGCGATGGGTTTAGGGGATATTGATGAGCTCTTTATCGATATCCCTGGGGAGTTGCGGCTAGACCGTGAATTAGATCTTGATGAACCTTTATCAGAACTGGAACTGCGCAAAAGAATGAGTGAATTGGCTGGGAAGAATATAACCACAGCTGAATACCCATCTTTTCTCGGAGCAGGGGCCTATGACCACTATGTTCCTGCTGTTGTAGAACATGTTTTATCCAGGTCGGAGTTTGTTACAGCCTATACTCCCTACCAGGCGGAATTGAGCCAGGGAATTTTGCAGAGCATCTTCGAATATCAGAGCATGATCTGCGGCCTGACTGGGATGGATGTTTGCAATGCATCCATGTTTGATGGGGGTAGTTCTATGGCTGAGGCTTGTTTATTAGCTGTTGCTGCTACCAGAAGAAAAAAGATTCTGGTAGCTGGTACCATCAACCCCCGCTATTTAGAAGTGCTGCATACCTATACCCATGGTAAAGGAATCGATGTGGTTGTCATTCCTGGCCGTGATGGCGCTGTAGATGCAGCTGAGATGATCAAACAAATGGATAAAGATACTGCAGCTGCGGTTATCCAATTTCCTAATTTTTATGGACTTCTAGAGCCGGAAATTGAAAAAATCGAGGCTGCAGTACATGCAGTAAAAGGGCTTCTAATTATGACTGTGGACCCCATTTCCTTGGGGATTCTAAAACCGCCGGCAGACTGGGGGGCGGATATCGCTGTTGGAGAGGGGCAAGCATTAGGAAACCCCTTGAGTTTCGGCGGCCCCTATCTGGGTTTTTTTGCGACGAACAAGAAGTTAATGCGCCGGGTGCCGGGGCGCCTTGTGGGCGAGACCAAGGATCTGGAAGGCAAGAGGGCATTTGTGCTGACACTTCAGGCCCGTGAACAGCATATTCGGAGAGAAAAGGCTTCCTCTAACATCTGCTCCAATGAGGCTTTATGCGCCTTGGCTGCTACAGTTTACCTGTCCCTAGTGGGGCCCAGCGGTTTGCGGGCTATAGCAACCAGGTGCCATGAACTGGCCTGTTATGCCTGCGATCGCTTGCGGGAAACAGGTATTCCCCTGAGGTACCAGCTGACATTTTTTAAAGAATTTCCTGTGCAGCTGGCGGATCCTGCCGCGGCTAACAGGGCACTATTGAACCAGGGTATCATAGGGGGATATGAGCTGAACGATGCACTGCTTTTGGCCTTCACTGAGAAGAGGACTAAGCAGGAGATCGATAAGTTGGTGGATGTGCTGAAAGGGGTTTTGGCATGAGTAAATTAATTTTTGAAAAAAGTGTCTCTGGAAGTGGTGCTTTTTCTCTTCCGCATGGAGATGTGCCTACAGTAAAGCTAGAAGATTCACTGCAGGGATTTCTAAGAGAAAGCGCTCCTCTCCTGCCTGAGGTGAGTGAGGTAGAGGTGGTGCGTCATTTTACTGAGCTGTCCACAAAGGCATTTGGTGTAGACAGCGGCACGTATCCCCTGGGATCCTGCACCATGAAGTATAATCCCAAGATCAACGAGTGGGCAGCACGCCTGCCGGGTTTTACTGATATACACCCAGATCAACCAGAGGAGACTGTACAGGGTGCACTGGAATTGATGTATGAGTTGGAGCAGATGCTCTGTGAAATCACCGGAATGAACCGTTTTACTCTCCAACCGGCCTCTGGTGCCCATGGGGAGATGACAGGTGCCTCCTTGATCAAGGCTTATCATGAACAGCATCAGGAATTCCAGCGCAAAATGATGATTGTACCTGATTCCGCTCATGGGACCAATCCCGCTACCGCTAATAT
>JBASML010000075.1:0-5672 GCA_049656845.1 Syntrophaceticus sp. | reverse complement strand
GACATAAGGAGACTCCTGCTCTAGCACAACCTTATAAAACGAAAACCTTAGCTGCTTGTCCCCGGCATAATCCCTTCTCTGGGTCCCTTACCCATATGTAACCATCCGCCCGTGATATAGCACTGGTTTGTGCTGGGTTTCCCATGACAGCCGGCCTGGCATAAATTGAATCATCCCGTCTTTCCAGCTGCACAAGCAGATGTGTAAAAACAGAAGGACTCATGTCGAAATCAACCACCGCTGTTAACTTGTCCACTTCTTCCCGACAGTCAATCAGGCGACACCACAATTCATTCACTACGGTTTTAAAAAGCAGCACCGGTGCCACAGGGTGTCCGGGCAAACCAAAGACAGGTTTCCCCATACATTCACCGACAATCAACGGGCGCCCTGGCCTTATCTTTATTCCATGGATAAAAACCCCTTCGCCTGGCATACCATTAATAACCTCAGCCGTAAAATCACGTATACCTACAGAACAGCCCCCGGAAAGCAAGACAATATCTGCACATTTTACTGCGTTCTCTAATTCCTGCTTATATAACTCCCGATCATCTTTAACCAATACCCGCCGGATAACCTCACCCCCGGCTTTGATAATAAAAGCCTGCAGGGAATAGGAGTTACTGTCCCTTACCTGGCCAGGAGTTAGCTCCTGCCCAACGTCCACAAGTTCATCTCCGGTAGCAATGATGGCAAACCGCGGACGTGCATAAACCTTTAACCGATAGATTCCAGCTGCAACCAGAGCTCCAATATGGCGAGCCTTTAACATTCTTCCCCGTTCAATAAGGGATTCACCGGCTTTAATATCATCACCCTGCCTGATAATGCGTTCCCCACTGTTTATCTGCATAGATACCTGAATGAATCCTTCATCAGCCTTCTTGGTACGTTCCACCATTATCACCGCATCCGCACCAGGTGGTATCATACTGCCTGTAGAAACATAGGCACACTGCCCCTCCTTTACTTCAATAGCGGCATTTTCCCCAGGGGGGACTTCCCCCAAATAGCTGAGCAATATTGGCTTATCTTCACTGGCATCCTGGGTATCACTGGCTACTACTGCATAACCATCACACATCGAACGTGAAAAACCTGGTACATCAATAGGAGATACAATATCCTCTGCCACTATCCGGTCAAGACCGTCTAAAACATCGACCTCCTCATAACCCACTTCTAGATGCTTAAATTTTTTCCAGATAAGCTCATTTGCTGCTGTAAGCGAAAGCACAGCAAAACTCCTCCTCATCATTGATTTTCATGGGTTGCACCCCATCATAGTTTCGATGGCATAGGCCCGCCGCCGAGGATTTCCTTGGGTTCCTCTGCTGATATGGAATTTCTCATTTACATTTAAAATCACAAATTCTCACTTGCAGATTTTCCCTGGGCTTTCACCCCCTTTAGATCATTGATCAACTGAATATCTAACCAATTCATCCTGCTCAAGTCCCTGTCTATAGGCAGCATCCTTTTGCTGAAATTCCTGGTGGCAGCGGACTGTCCAGCAATCAGCTCACTCTCTACTGGCAATACCGATTTTTAATCCTTTGTTAACCCCACAAACAATAAACCAGAGTCGAAAAGTCGACTCTGGTTTATTAATAAAACCCGGCAGGGTGCAAACCGTTATTAACACAAAACGGGTGCCCACATTCAAGAAAGGTGGCCACCCCGCCAAAAAATCTTCTTTCCGAATACGGGAGGCACAAGGGTTTTCCCTTCTACCCTCGGGGTCGATATTGACCCATCGTCTCATTTCCCATGGCCTTTAGCTTTAGGGAAACAAGATCGAAGATCATGCTGTTATTCAATTTAAAAGATGTCAAATCTACAAAGATACTATGATATTACCTTATATCTGAATATACACCAAAAAAGTAATGGTAAATATCTGCTCCTCCTGAAAGGCATCAGTTGGTATGAAAACAATAGCAGCAGTCATGTATGTTGGGAAAGGATTTTCTGTGGTTCCTGGCACTCTAACACTGAACACCTTACAGTGCAAGGCATGTTTTTTATCATAATAAGAATAAGAAAAAAAATAAGATAAAAAAACTAAAAAATAAACTAAAAAATATAGATCAACACGAAATTGATAAACTTGGACTAATTTTATAGGAGCCATCCTCAACTGTCAAGGGAAAGTTGTTCGCTGATGGTAACAGATGCCTGGAATGAACCAGCTAAGCTGACTTCCAGGATTGCTGCAAAAATTGGCATAAAAAATAAAGCCGCAACCCATTTATTTCGATATTAACTAATAGAAAGGTTAGCTGAAAAGAAATAAAAATACTTAATGTACAACGGTCAGCGTTTTCCCATCTGATACAAAGATCACTGTCCCGTGCACATCTGTCCTATATATTTCAACACCTGCATCGGTCAACATGTCTAAGGTTTCCTGGTGGGGATGACCATACTGATTATCGGCACCTACTGAAATAACAGCATATTCTGGAGATACCGACTTCAAAAAATCCGGTGTAGTTGAGCTACTGCTGCCATGGTGACCCACTTTCAGCACATCAGCTTGCAGATCAGCATCACTGGCAAGCATCTCCTTCTCAGACAGATCTTCTGCATCCCCGGTCAATAAAAAAGATGTACTCCCATACTGAATCTTCACTACCGCTGAATAATTATTCAGGCTCTCATAGTCAGAGCCACATGGAGTAGTAAAGGCAGCTTGCAGGCCATCCTGTTCGAAAATACTCAATCCTGCACGGGCAGGTGTGATTTTTAATCCTTTGCTTTTGATTGACAGCAACATATCTTCAAAGGTTTTTGATGTATGGGTTACTTTTGGCATGTACACCTTATTGATGTCAAATTCTTCGATTACAGCAGCCATCCCACAGATATGGTCAGCATGAGGGTGGGTGGCCACCAGGTAATCGATCTTTTTAATTCCCTGCTGTTTCAAATAAGAAATAACAGGTGCCCCACTTCCATCAGGCCCCGCATCGATCAGCATCACACAGCCATTCGGAAACTGGACCAAAATCGAATCACCCTGTCCTACATCAATAAAATGGACTGCTAATTCATCAGCTTGATGGCTGTAAGAAAGAGCACCCTTGCTGAACTCCGAAAGTCCAGCACATCCCGCTGTTACTAAAACAACTGCCAATAAAAGAGAAATAATAAGGCATTTTTTAGTCTTCAAAAAGTTCATCTGCTAACTGCTCCACTCTTTTCTTTCTATTCTTTGTGGCTTCCTCATCAACAACAATACTTATCCTGACTACATCACCTTCCCTCACCTGTTGAGGAAACAAGGCTTTAGGAATGTTAAAAGTCCCCCCCTCATACTCTACCACTACCCAATCCCCTTCTAAACGGTCAATGATTAAAATGACAATCACTCCTATCTACACCAGCTGCATTTTATTCTATCACAAATGGATCGGATGAAGGTTCTTTCTGATCCACTGATCCGTTTTTCTGTGACAAGAGGGGACCAGTCTTTTTTCAACCTCTAACCTCCGGCATCTGAACTCTATTTTCTAGGTAGCTGCGGTTGGCAATACTTTTCAATCAACCGGTTAAAAAGAACAACGTGATAAAGTTCATCTAAAATAATCCTCTCCAAAATTCTCTTTACATATGGATCATCGATCATGCGCTGGTGTTTGCGATAGTTAGATATAGCTGCCCACTCTCCAGCAACATCCGCTGTAAGCCGATCACAAAGAGCGGTTCCATAGAAAACAAAAGATGCATCCCAATACCTTTCAGCATTGCTCCTCCCTATTGTCCTATAACGGGGGTCAACCCCCAGCAATAATATCGTTTCGGCAAGTATTTCCAGATGATGCATTTCTACCAGTGCAATACAGGAAAGCAGATCAGCGGCATCCCTGTTTTCATCTTCCAGCACAAAATGATGATAACTGTATTGGGTTATAGCTGTCAACTCACTCGCCATTCCCGCATAATCCTCCAGCAGCAGTTGGGCATATTTGGGATTTGGCTCAGCTACCCGCACTTCAGGATAAGGTGCCGGGTAAGCACACTTATAAATAGACGGTGTTTCACATCCCTTTATTTCAGGCGGCTCTTTACTCATTTTCTAACCTCCTAGAGAATTCTTTAGTAAATGGTATTTTGCAGAGTGATTAAATATTACCCATCAAGTTTCATAAAAAATAACAGCCCTAAAATATCATGGAAACAAAAAGGGCTAATTCAAGCCTGCCTCTGGTTTTGTAGCGACAACAATTCTATGCTAGAATTTATACATACAATAGGGAAATGCTATCCAACTTGTTTGGTGGGTTTTAAATATTGTTAACATAAGTAAACATTAGAAAGGTGCCAGAGAACCGTCACCTTTCACCCCAAACTGTCAGGTGGATTTTAAAGAAGGGGTTGTCAACATGAGCAAAACATTAGTATTAGCTGAAAAGCCCTCTGTAGGAAGAGACATAGCCAGGGTGCTGAACTGTAAGCAAAAGGGAAACGGCTATTTTGAAGGCAGTAAATACATAGTTACCTGGGCTCTAGGACATTTGGTCACATTGGCTGATCCCGATGCCTATGATAAAAAATATGCGTCATGGAGAATTGAGGACCTGCCTATGCTGCCCTCGCAGTTGAAGCTTGTCGTAATCAAGCAGAGCGGCAGACAGTTTAATATTGTTAAACAGCAAATGCATAAAAAAGAAGTCGATAAAATCGTTATCGCCACTGATGCCGGACGTGAAGGCGAATTGGTTGCCAGGTGGATCATCGAAAAGGCCGGTGTCAAAAAACCGATTAAAAGGCTGTGGATCTCTTCTGTTACAGATAAAGCTATTAAAGAAGGTTTCAACAACTTAAAGGACGGCAAGGGGTATGAAAAGCTGTATGCCTCTGCTGCTGCCCGTGCTGAGGCTGACTGGTATGTGGGCATCAATGCCACACGTGCCCTAACTTGCAAATATAATGCCCAGCTTTCCTGTGGAAGGGTTCAAACCCCCACACTGGCCATCATCGCTCAAAGGGAAGAGGAAATCCAGAACTTCAAACCGAGAACTTATTATGGCATCACTGCCTCAGCAAACGGCTTAAAGCTGATCTGGCAGGACCGGCTGAATCAAAACACCAGAACCTTTAACAAGGATAAGTGTGATCAAATACTCAGGTCAATCCGGAAAAAAGATGCTGAAGTTATAGAAATAAAAAAAGCTTATAAGAAAAACTACCCTCCCCGCTTATATGATCTAACAGAACTGCAGAGAGATGCCCATAAGCTTTTTGGCTATTCAGCAAAGGAAACCCTTTCCATCATGCAAAACCTGTATGAAAGGCATAAGCTGTTAACCTATCCCCGGACCGATTCCAGATACATATCCACAGACATAGTGGATACCTTGAAGGATAGAATCAAAGCCTGCGGAATTGGACAATATTCAAAGCCGGCTGTTCAGGTTTTGAAAAAGCCGATCAAAGCGAACAAATCCTTCGTTGATAACAGCAAGGTTTCCGACCATCATGCCATCAGTCCCACAGAACAGAAATTTTTCGGCTCATTGAGTGAAAAGGAACGAAAGATATATGATCTGGTTGTTAAGCGATTTTTTGCTGTCCTCTATCCGCCCTTCGAATACGAACAAACAACAATAAGAGCTAAGATAGGAAATGAACTGTTTACCGCTAAGGGTAAAATTGTGCTCAAC
>JBASML010000074.1:0-12323 GCA_049656845.1 Syntrophaceticus sp. | reverse complement strand
GCTATCAGGCAGATACCGGCAACTGATGGGGAAAATGGTGGGGGTGACCAGCCCCAGCAGAAGGTTTTTACTTTGACTGGAGCTGCAGCCTTTCGCGGCGAAAAACTGGCAGGAAGATTAAATGAGGAGGAAACCCAGGGGTTGTTATTTATCAAAGATGAGGCATATGGTGGCATAATCCCCATTGCCTATGACTCTACCCGGAAAAACATATCATTTCTTTTCCGGGATGTTAAAACCAAGTTAACACCGGTAATCAAAAAGGAAGGGATCACTTTCCAGATCAAGATCAAGGGAACAGGTGAAGTAATCGGAACAACACCTCAAACAATTGATATTACAAAGAAAAGTAATGTCAATAAAATGGAAGGCCTGATCAACCAGGAAGTAGAGCGCCGCTGCCGGAATTCTGTAGCCAAGGCCCAGGCAATGAGAGTGGATCTTTTCGGGTTCGGAGATAGAATCCACCGCACCTACCCCCAGGTTTGGAAAGAAATCGAGAACCAGTGGGACGATATTTTCCCTCACATCGACGTCGATATCAAAGCAGAATTTTCAGTAGAACACTCTGGCCTGACCGACAAGTCGCTGGAGATAAATTAGTCGTTAGTGGTAAGTCATTATCCATTAGAAAAAGAATGACCTAAGAAAAAAGCGTCCTATGAAACAACATAGGGACATTCTTGTGGCTGATCACCCACCTGCTAAGAGGACTGCCATCTTGATTCATTTCGCAAACTATAAAAAAGCAGGGATGCAAAGAGAGATGTTTCTCTCGCTTCCCTGCTTTTCTTCTTAGCCGTTTAATATTTCACATTGATTCCACAGATAACACATTCACCAATATGAGGGATTTCGTATTCCTCTTAAATAGCGGCTACAGAACCGAGAACCTACAGTTTTTCGGCAATGGCTTTACCCATCTCTGATGACTTAGCCTTTCCACCCAGGTCGTAGGTGAGGTATTTCCCCTCTGTAAGAACCTCGTTGATTGCCTTGATCACCCGGTCAGCGGCATCCTTCTCACCCAGGTGCTTGAGCATCATCACACCGGAGAGAATAGTAGCCAGGGGGTTCACCTTATCCATCCCTGTGTATTTGGGAGCACTGCCGTGGACGGGCTCAAAGACAGCATAATCCTTACCGATATTGGCTCCAGGAGCAACTCCCAGTCCACCGATTAACCCAGCGCAGATATCAGAAAGGATATCTCCGTAGAGATTAGGCATCACCAGGACATCAAGCTCTTCAGGTTTTTGGACAATTTTCATAGAACAGGCATCAACGATGCGGTCTTCAAACTCAATATCCGGAAATTCTTTTGCCACCCGCCGTGCCACCTCTAGAAAAAGTCCATCTGTACACTTCATGATGTTGGCTTTGTGCACCGCGGTGACTTTTTTGCGCCCTTCACGCTGAGCATATTCAAAAGCAAAGCGTACAATGCGCTCTGATCCCTTGCGGGTGATGATTTTGATGCTCTCTGCCGCATCCTCCCCTACCATATGCTCGATCCCTGCATAGAGATCCTCAGTATTTTCTCGCACCACTATGATATCCACATTTTCATAGCGAGTTTTTATACCAGGAAGGCTCTTTGCTGGCCTCACATTAGCAAAAAGATCAAGCTTTTTGCGCAGGGCAACATTGACACTGCGAAAACCTGTTCCAATTGGTGTTGTCAATGGCCCCTTCAAGGCAACCTTGTTCCGTCTGATAGACTCCAATACATGATCAGGTAAAGGTGTGCCATACTTTTCAATGACACCCTCTCCTGCATCCACAATATCCCATTCGATGCCCACATCTGCTGCATCCAGTACAATTTTTGCAGCTCTGGTTACATCCGGGCCTGTGCCATCGCCGGGTATCAAAGTGATTTTATGTTTCTTCAACTATAACACTCCGTTTCTCTATGATGTTCTCTATGATAACAACTGCATAGAATTTTGGTACTTCCCGCCTACCTGAGACGAGAGATAATCAGAGACCAGGTGTTGACAATTGCGAAAAATCTACTTTCGCTACTCCCACCAGTTTCGAGTTTTCTCTATTTTCCTCTGCTGGTATCTCTCAGGAGACATGGGCTTTAACCTAAAATAGAAAATAGATGTCGGATTTCATCTGTCCTCAGCTCGCACAAACTGACACTTGAATTGCCCTGACATCTATTACTAAAGGTTAAAGGTGCCGTACTTGCGAAAGTGCTCTGCCAGTCCACCATCAGACAAAATCTTTAACATTATGGGAGGCAAAGGCTGAACAGGGATCTCATTACCTTGTGTCAAATTTTTCAACACACCACTCTCCAAGTCTACCATCAATTCGTCCCCTTCATTGATTAGATCGGTATTGCAGACAACCACCGGTAATCCGGTGTTGATGGCATTCCGGTAAAAAATACGGGCAAAAGATTTGGCCAGCACAGCACCAACTCCGGCGTTAAGAAGAGCGAGAGGTGCCTGTTCCCGGGAAGACCCACAGCCAAAATTCTTCCCTGCTACAACAAAATCACCTGGCTGTACCCTTTTTGCAAACTCAGGATCCAGGTCCTCCATGACATGTTTGGCCAGTTCCTTCATATCTAAAGTCTTAAATTTATATTTTCCCGATATGATGTAATCGGTATTCACATCATTTCCAAAGCAGTGGGCTTTCCCACGAAGTTCCATATGTAATCCTCCTGAAAATAGAAGTCTGACCCCGCTTATAGAAACTCCCTGGGATCAGTGATCTCCCCTTTTACTGCTGAAACAGCAACTGTTGCCGGAGAAGCCAGGTAGATAAAGGCCTTATTATTGGCCATCCGCCCTTTAAAGTTCCTGTTCGCTGTAGAAATAACATTCTCCCCATCTGAGGGGATTCCATTATGTGTCCCTACACAGGGTCCACACCCTGGCGTGACAACCGCAGCCCCGGCTTGAACCAGTGTCTTCAAAACACCTGTATCTATTGCATCAAGATAAATCTGGCGAGATGCTGGAGCGACAATCAGTCGGACATCAGGGTGAACCTTGCGCCCTTTCAGTATTTGCGCAGCTATTGTCAGGTCCTCCAGCCGCCCGTTGGTGCAGGTACCCAATACTGCCTGCTGAATAGGAGTTCCTGCAACCTCATCTACAGGCACCCCATTATCCACCCGGTGAGGTTTAGCAACAAATGGAGTAAGACCGCTGACATCATATTCTTTGACTGCAAAGTATTCGGCATCCGGATCTGAGCTAACAGCTTCAAACTGTTTGTCGCTGTGGGCATGCACCCACTCCATCACCTTGTCATCAGCCTCCATCAGCCCAACCTTGGCACCCATTTCAATGGCCATATTAGATATAGTAAAACGCGCCTCCACAGAAAGCTGCTGGATTGCCTCTCCGGTATATTCAGCAGCCATATAAGTAGCACCATCTGCTGTCACCTGATTAATCAGAAAAAGAATGAGGTCCTTTGAGTAAACCCCTGCCGGGAGTTTACCATGGCAGATAAATTTGATGGTCTCCGGCACCTTGAACCACATCTTGCCTGAAATTAAGGCAGCAGCCAGGTCAGTGGAGCCAACACCAGTAGCAAAAGCATTCAATGCTCCATAGGTACAAGTATGGGAGTCTGCACCAATAACCAATGAACCAGGCCCCACATGGCCCTTCTCTGGAATAAGCTGATGGCAGACACCTTCACCTATATCATATAAAGAGATCCCATTTTCCCGCGCAAACTCCCGCATCAGGGTATGCAATGCAGATACACCCTCTAAAGGGCTAGGAGCGCTGTGATCGATCACCAAGGCAGCACTCTCTGGCGCATAGATGCTCTTTCCATTCATGGCTTGATAAGCACGGATAGCCAGCGGTGATGTACCATCCTGGCCCATCCGGAAGTCAACATCTGCGACAACTATATCATTGGCAAAAGCATCCTGTCCACTTTTCTTACTCAAAATCTTTTCTGCTATAGTCTTCCCCAAAAAAACACTCCTCCCCTACTTTTTAACTACCTGTTTAGTATCATGAATATAGTCCTCATATATATAGGCGAGCTCTTTATCAAAGAGAGGACGTTTTAATTCCACAGCAGCAGCCCGCACCCGGGACAAAATCTCATTAGCTTCTTCCTGTGTCAACACTATCCCATATTCTTTAAATTTGGCTTTAATGGCACCGGTACCTGAGTGTTTCCCAATCACAATTTGGCGCTCTAGCCCTACCTCTTCTGGGCAGAAGACCTCATATGTCCTTGGATCCTTTAAAGCACCATCTGCATGAATACCAGATTCATGTGCAAACATATTGGATCCCACAATAGGTTTCCATGCAGGCAATTCCCTTTTAGAGGCCAGGGAAACATATTCAGCAATCTCCCTAAACATTTCTGTCCGGAAATTCAGGTCAATCCCCCCGAGATACTTGAGGGCCATAACCACCTCTTCCAAAGCGGCATTGCCTGCTCGCTCACCCAGGCCGATAACTGTTACCCCAACCCAGGATGCGCCTGCACGCACCCCAGCCAACGCATTAGCGGTAGCCATCCCAAAATCATTGTGTGTATGCATTTCTATATCAATGCCTACTTGTTCTTTAAGTTTGGTGATCCGCTCATATGTTGTGAACGGGTCCAGAATCCCCACTGTATCGCAGTAGCGCAGGCGATCAGCACCGGTCTCTTTAGCAGCCTGGGCAAATTCCAAAAGAAACTCAGGATCTGAGCGGGAGGCATCCTCAGCGTTAACAGAGATATAAACCCCATGCTCACGAGCAAACTCTGTTGCCTTAACCATACTTTGCAACACCTTTTCTCTGGTGCTGCGCAGCTTATGCTCAATATGAATATCGGAAGTAGAAATAGAAATTGCCACGGCATCCACACCACATTCTAAGGACTGCTCAATGTCAGCGATAACTGCACGATTCCAACCCATAATGCTTGCTCTCAACCCAAGTTTGCAGATTTCCTTGATGGCCTCCTTTTCATGGCCACCCATTACTGGAACCCCAGCTTCGATTTGATCAACCCCAACGGCATCGAGCATTTTGGCAATTCGAATTTTTTCATGGTTGGAAAAAACGACTCCCGCTGTCTGCTCTCCATCGCGCAAAGTTGTATCAACAATTTTAATCTTGCCCATGAAATCACCCTCCCATTCAAAACCTTAACAGTCACCCAAACTTATTGCTGCAAGTGACCAGGTCAACAGTAATAATATAGTACATTGCAAATCTTATCTTTTTCGCTAGTTCATTACAAAATATTTTACCCTATCTAATTTTTTGATGTCACTTTGAAGACCAGCAGTAAACTGCAGTTTTTCTGTGTAATTATCAACTGTTATCACTGTATCTTGCTCAGAAGCAACTTATTGACCATTTGGGGGTTGGCTTTACCCCGGGTGCTTTTCATCACCTGTCCGACAAGGAATCCTAAGGCTTTTTTCTTTCCCTTACGGTAATCTTCAACAACTTCCGGGTATGCTGCCAGCACCTCATCTACAATACCCGCAAGTTGGCTTTCATCACTGATCTGCATAAGCCCCTTTTTCTCAATGATCTGAGCAGCTCTTTTCCCAGTGACAAACATCTCTTCGAATACTGTTTTGGCGATCTTGCCGCTAATAGTTCCCTTATCTATAAGCAGCAGCATTTCCACCAGGTGAGAAGGGGTTAATTTAGCCTCTTGCGCCTCCATATTGCTTGTGTTGAGCAGCCGCAGAAATTCCACCATCACCCAGTTGCTGACTTTTTTGGGGTCATTATAACCCTCAAGACACTCTTCAAAATAATCGGCCAAATCCCGGGAACTGGTAATAACACCAGCATCATAAGCAGGAAGCCCATAGTCTTCGATAAAGCGCTGCTTACGAGCAGCAGGAAGTTCAGGCAGAGTTTCTTTGATTTGTTCCACTTTTTCCTGGGTTAAAACTATAGGTACCAGGTCCGGGTCCGGAAAATACATGTAGTCAGAGGCTTCTTCCTTGGACCTCATTACTATAGTCGACCCGGTGTTTTCATCCCATCCCCGGGTCTCCTGAACTGGACCCTCCCCGGATTCATAGAGGGCATACTGCCTCTCTATCTCATCCTCCAGTGCACGCTGTACCGCCCGGAAGGAGTTCATATTCTTGATCTCTACCTTAGTATTGAAGATGTCTGTACCTGCTGGCCTGAGTGAGATATTGGCATCACAGCGCAAGGACCCCTCCTCCATCTTACAGTCGGAAACATCCAGGTACTGAAGAATTGTCTTTAAGTTCTCCAGGAACAAACGCGCTTCCTCAGGAGATCTGATATCTGGTTCTGTTACGATCTCTAAAAGCGGCACACCTCCCCTATTTAAATCAACCAGGGAATAGTCCGCTCTACCTTCTCCATGAAGCAGTTTCCCTGCATCCTCTTCCATATGAACCCTGTTAATGCCTACCCTGCGCACACCCTCTTCAGTTTCCACATCCAGGTAGCCGCTGCTACAGAGAGGAAAATCGTACTGAGAGATCTGGTAAGCCTTAGGAAGGTCCGGATAAAAGTAGTTCTTCCTATCAAATTTACAGAATTTAGCGATCTTGCAGTTCAGTGCCAGACCAGTTAAAATCCCGTATTCTAAAAGCGCTTTATTCAATACTGGCAATGTTCCAGGCATAGCCAAACAAATGGGGCATACATTTGTATTTGGTTCATTCCCGAATTCATTGGGACAGGAGCAAAAGGCCTTGGTTCTGGTTCGCAGCTCCACATGAACTTCCAACCCGATTACTGTTTCATATTTAGCCATTAGGCCCCACTTCCCTTCGCTGTTTCTCGCTTTCCTCTTAGTGGAGGACGCTGCTCATAATATGCTGTGTTTTGTTCAAAGGCATGGGCAACCTGCAAAATGTCTCCATCCGCAAAAGCTGGAGCAATCAGCTGCATCCCCACCGGCAACCCTTGAGTAAAGCCGCAAGGCAAAGAAATAGCCGGTAGCCCAGCCATGTTAACTGGTATTGTATAACTATCAGAATGGTATAGTTCCAAAGGATCATCAACCTCTTCCCCTAAATGGAAAGGAAGATCTGGTGATGTAGGAGTAACAAGCAGATCAAAATCCTGAAATAGCCGCTGGTATTCATTTCTGATTACAGTCCGTACCTTGAGAGCCTTCAGGTAATACTTCTCATAACAGCTAGAACTTAGCACATATGTACCCATCATGATCCGTCTCTTCACCTCTAAGCCGAATCCCTCACCCCGGGTCTTCATATACATCTCTAGGAGATCATATTCTTTTCCATCTTCTGGTGCAGCACGATAGCCGTAGCGCACACCATCAAAACGTGCCAGATTAGAACTAGCCTCAGCCGGAGCAATAATATGGTAAGCTGGAACAGCAGATGCTGCATGAGGAAAAGAGCACTCTTCCACAACTGCTCCCAGTTCCTCCAACTTCTCTAATGCTTTTTTGAACACTTCTGCTATTCCGGGATCCAGCCTGTCACCCAATTGTTCTTGAGGAACCCCGATCCTCTTACCCTTAATGTCACCGGTCAGAAATGTTGTGTAATCAGGTGTATCAACAGCAGCAGTGGTATTATCCCTGGGGTCACGGCCGACAATGGCGTTTAAGACAAGGGCACAGTCACGGACATCCTTTGTTAATACCCCCACGTGGTCCAGTGAAGAAGCAAAGGGCACCACACCACTGCGGGATACTAGCCCATATGTAGGTTTCATTCCCACAATCCCACAAAACGATGCAGGCTGGCGGACTGATCCCCCGGTATCGGAACCCAGTGCATAGATGGCTTCACCCGCTGCCACAGCAGCCGCAGGTCCCCCACTGGATCCACCAGGAACCCGTTCGAGGTCCCAAGGGTTATATGTAGGGAAAAAAGCTGAAAACTCTGTGGTAGAACCCATAGCGAATTCATCCATATTCAGTTTACCTGTTATCACAGCCCCACACTCACTCAGTTTCTCTACTACAGTTGCACTATACGGGGGGATGAAGTTCTCCAACATGCGGGAGGCACAGGTGGTGCGAATCCCTCTGGTACAGATGTTGTCCTTCAGCCCTAGAGGAACTCCCGCCAAAGGGGGCAGCTTTTCGCCGTTTCTCCTGCGCTGATCAACTGCTTTAGCAGCAACAAGAGCGTTATCTTCTGTCACAGTAAGATAGGCATGGGTATCTCCATCAACCTGTCGAATCCTTGCCACCACCGCCTCGGTGATTTCCTGGGCAGTGATTGTCCTCTTTTCCATCATCTCTGCTAATTGATGGGCCGTAAGGTCAAAAATCTCCATGGACTTAAACTCCTTTGTCCTAATTTATTATAAAAAACAAAAAATCCAGCGAAAGAAATGCATCCGCTTTTTCTTAAAGATGACTACGTCTACAGCAAGACAGCCATTTTATCATTTGTGATAGAGGAGTAACCAAAAGAGTAACCAAAAGTCAGATGCCGGAAACTATTAGAAACTGCCTGACGTTTAGTTCCGCAACGCTCCACACTTGCCATCAAACATAAATAACCCCTATCGTTTCCGAAAAATATATAAAGCCCTGTTACAGGTTTACCTACAAGATGCGGGGTACTCTAAAGAAAGAACCATCATGATCCGGTGCATTTAATAAAACATCATCAATGGCCAGCGGCTGATGAGGCTCATCAGGACGCCAAACATTTTGCAACGGCAATAGATAAAAAGTCGGTTCCACATTCTCTGTATCAATATTATTGATTGTTTCTACAAACTCCAGTACTTCATTAAATTCATCGTACAGTTCATCGAATTCATCCTCATCAAGAGCCAGACGAGCTATTACAGCTACCTGCCTCACTTCTTCCCGTGTTAACTTCATAGATATCCTACCTCCCTGTTGCTCCAAGCCTGTCCACTAAATTATAACAGAGTACCCAACTCCAATGCAATAAATATCAGGTAACACCACTATTCTGCCCAATTTATATATGCCAAATTACTCACCTGGTGAACTAGCACCATCTAACACCATCTGGAGAAGATCTTGTTCTTCGATAACGGTTATCCCTAGTTCCCGAGCCTTTTCATACTTTTGCCCGGGGTCTGATCCTGCAAGAAGGTAGTCGGTCTTGCTGCTGACACTGGAGGAAACCTTGCCTCCATATTTTTTGATCATGTCCATTGCTTCTTTGCGGGTCAGATTAGGTAGGGCTCCCGTAAGGACGAAAACCTTCCCAGCCAAAGGGAGATCTTCTTCCCTTGTAGTACTTTCCTGTTCCATCTTCACCCCGGCTTTTTTCAGTTTCTCTAAAACCAAACGGGTTTGTTCCTGCTGGAAAAATGTCACAATACTCTGGGCGATTTTCGGACCAATCTCGGGTATAGCAGTTAGATCCTCAATGCTGGCCTCTGCCAGCGCATCTAAAGAGCTAAACCTCTCTGCCAGAATCTCTGCTGCCCTGATACCTACATGGCGGATCCCTAGTGCGAAAATAAGTGGGGCCAGCCCTCTTTCTTTGCTTCTTTCGATAGCATTAAGAATGTTATCCACAGACTTTTCTCCCATCCGCTCCAAACTCAGCAGGTCCTCCCGGCGAAGAAAAAAGATATCCGCTGGATCCTTGACCAATCCTTGTTCAACCAACTGCGTCACCAATGCAGGACCAATCCCCTCCACATCCATCGCTTCTCTAGAAACAAAATGCAGGATCAGTTCCTTCAATTGTGCAGGGCAAGCGATTCCGGTACAGCGAGCCGCCACCTCACCTTCTGGATGCAGCACTTTGCTGCCGCAGACCGGGCAGTACTCTGGCATCTGGAAAACTTCCTCTCTACCTGTACGTCGTTCCGGGAGTACCCGCACCACCTCTGGAATCACATCCCCGGCCCGCTGTATGATCACATAATCACCAATACGCACATCCTTTTGCCGGATCATGTCTTCATTATGCAGGGTCGCCCGGGATACGGTGACCCCGGCAACCTGTACAGGATCCAGGATAGCTGTAGGAGTGAGCACCCCTGTTCTACCCACCCTCACAAAAATATCCCTCACCCTGGTAACCACTTGCTCCGCGGGAAATTTAAAAGCAACAGCCCAGCGGGGGCTTTTAGCAGTACTCCCCAGTATATCATGAAGGTGTAAGGGATTAACCTTGACCACCATTCCATCGATCTCATAGTTCAGGGTGTGCCTTTTTTCGATCCACTGATTGCAATAAGCAATCACCTCTTCAATATCTTGGCAGAGTTTGTTTTCTTCCTGCACTGAAAAACCCAATTCCCTCAACATATCCAGGGCTTCCTTTTGGGTGTTAATCTCTACACCCTGGCACTCCAAGACCTGGTAGCAAAAAACCCCCAGGGTACGGCTGGCAGTAACCTTAGGATCCAGCTGGCGTAGGGACCCTGCAGCTGCATTTCTGGGGTTGGCAAAGGGCGGCTCACCTTGTAGATCTCGTTCTTCGTTAAGGCGAGCAAAGGCTTTTTTGGGCATAAAAGCCTCTCCCCTGACAACCAGCCGCGGCAATGCCTTGGATAGTCTCATGGGCAACAATCGTACAACACGTAGATTTTCTGTGATATCCTCGCCGGTAATGCCATCTCCCCGGGTTGCTCCCAGAACAAATTCACCATTTTCATAGGTGAGCACAACAGTCAGCCCATCGATCTTCGGTTCTACAATATAATCAACTGCTGTACCAGAAAGCTGTTGCACCCGGCGGTGGAAATCACGCAGCCCCTCAGCATCAAAAACATTCGCCAGGCTGAGCAATGGAGTAGTATGCCGGACAGTGCGAAACTGTTTCAGGGGAGCACCCCCTACCCTTTGTGTCGGTGAATCCGGCGAAATCAGTTCCGGGAACTCCCTCTCCAACCTCTCCAATTCACGAACCAGGGAGTCATACTCCTGGTCAGTTATAAGGGGATCATCCAGAACATAATAATGATAATCATGTTTTCTGATCTCGGACCGCAGGGCTTCCACCCTTTGGCGTGCTTCACTCAATGAAGACATTAAATTCCCTCCGCTTGTCAACATCCTTGGGACAAGGCTCCACTAACCTCTATTTTAACGCTGCCAGACGTGCTAACTGTGGGATGATCTGCTTTTTCCGCGACATAACCCCTGGCAGAAAGAGGTAACCATCCTTTACCTTTTTACCAAAGGCCTCACTTACAAACCTCTCATCCCCTGCCACAAGAATCTCTGTCCCCTCCTGAATGATGTCAGTGAGCATCATTAAAACAAGATCATATCCTTGCTCCTGGAGCAAATCATTCATTTCACAGAGGAGTGACCTCTTGACATCTCCAAGACCATCGATCCCCAGGGCCTCTACTTGACCCACTCCTATTTTTAAATCACCTAACTGAAACTCCTTGAAATCCTCCTCCAGTATTTCCCTTGCTGGACGGTCAGCTAAGGCAGATCCAGCACGAAACATCGCCCGACCAAAAGACTCCAGTTCGATACCTGCCCTCTCCTTGAGTATATTCGCTATCTGGCGGTCTCTGGCGGTACAGGTAGGAGACTTGAAAAGCACAGTATCTGAAAGGATCCCAGCGCAAAGCAAGCCGGCTATCTGCGGAGAAGGTTCTACATCTTGCTGTTTATAAATGGAACCGATTATGGTACAGGTACTCCCCACTGGTTCACAGCGAAAGAAAATGGGTTCTCCGGTCTGTACATCACCCAGGCGGTGATGATCGATGATCTCCAAAATCTCTGCCTGCTCAATACCCTCTACAGATTGAGACCTTTCATTGTGGTCCACAAGGATCACCGGCCTTTTTTTTAATGCAAGCAGGTCATAGCGGGCTACCATACCCAGCAGGTAATTATGCTCATCCACAACAGGGTAATTACGGTACCTGGTCTCCAACATTACTTTTTTTACATGGTCAACCAAATCATCATCCTGAAAAGAAACAATATCTTCTTTTTTCATCAGCGTAGAAACGGGAGTCTCCAAGATCTCTTGAGTGCGTGAACCCCCGGTGACCATCTCCAACCCAAGTTCCATTAGCAGGTAGTGTGCCAGATCGCCGATAGTCAGCAGTCCTTCTAATCGTTTTTCCCCATCTACCACAGGAAGAGTTTTAATCCCTTTCTCCCGCATTAGCTGTCCCGCTTCCTGCAGTGTCGTCTCTGGGCTGCAGTTGGGAATCTCTCTCCGCAGCATATCAATCACCCGGGGGTAAACATCAGCAACCAGTGTGGGTGGCTCAACATCAAAATAATCTAGCACATAGGCGGTTTCCCGGTTAAGTATTCCCAAACACCCAGGGGCTGCGTGATCTCCCAGTGCCTTCTTCAAGGCAGCATAAGCTACTGCCGAGCAAATAGAATCTGTATCAGGATTGCGGTGCCCCAGCACC
>JBASML010000073.1:0-9929 GCA_049656845.1 Syntrophaceticus sp. | reverse complement strand
GTGTTAAACCTATGCAGGGGAAGAAACTCGATGAAAGTGATGAGAAGAAGGATGAACATAGTAAAAAGGCAGCAGCGGAGAGGAAAGAATTAGTTTTCGAAGGAGCAGGCGTTTTTCGGGGGGATAAGCTGGTAGGCTATCTGGGCCCCCATGAGGTACGCGGGGTTCTCTGGGTATTGGGAAAAATTCAAGGAGGTATCTATACAGTGCCTACTCCATCACAGGGCACCTTGGGTTCACTGGTGACCGATAGGGCTTCGGTGAAGATCAAACCTGTTATCGCCAATGGCAACATCACATTTCAAATTAACATCTATGATGAAGGTTATATCTGATGTATTGAGAAAAGTGGGCTTGCGGTCGGCGAGCCAGAAACCTTGAGAATGCTGGAGCGGGAAAAAGAGAAGGCAGTGAAAAGAGATGTAGAGGCAGCTGTAAGGCGTTCACGGGAGCTGCACAGCGATTTTTTACAGCTGGGGGATAGGCTCTACCGTGAGCACCCGGAGGTCTGGGAAAAGGTGAAGGGTGACTGGAGGGATACCTGGCTGCCTCGGGTGGTAGTTGATGTTAAAGTAACAAGTAAACTTGAGCGCACAGGGTTAATTGATGATCCCCTTCCGATACGGGAACCTTAGAGGGCAGGTGAGTTGTTTCCTTTTGCCTACTCCTATGACAGAAGAGATGGGATTTGGTTCATAGAAGGATGCCTGCTTAAAGCGGGTACTATCCCTTCTTTCCAAGGGATGCTGTTCCAACTCGAATTCGATGTTTTGTTTCTTTATGTTTGATGAAACGAATGGGAGCGTTTTACTTATAGAAAAGAGATCACTAGAGATCACTAGAAATCCTTACAATCCGTGTTGCAGCCATTGAACAAGCCGCGGGTATATCTCAAATGAGCATCCTTTCTATGATCCAGTGAGTTCTTTCCTTTGGTTTTCCTGAAAAACCTGCTAGCTGCGTTTTCTCAATACAACA
This sequence comes from Syntrophaceticus sp., assembly GCA_049656845.1. Classification (GTDB taxonomy): domain Bacteria; phylum Bacillota; class DSM-12270; order Thermacetogeniales; family Thermacetogeniaceae; genus Syntrophaceticus. The sequence goes on along the minus strand of JBASML010000073.1, from coordinate 8,951 downwards.
TTTATGATATGATTAATGAAAAATAAGTAAAATGATCAGCTTTAATAGCTGTTATTGAAAGCAGGGGAAAATTTAAATGGATAATTCAGGTACTGTTTTGATGCCTGGTGGGGTGCGTGATCTCCTGCCAGGAGAGGCGCGCCACAAACGGAAAGTGGAAAATGACCTATTACAACTTTTTCGGTCCTGGGGATACCAGGAGGTAGTAACTCCCACCTTTGAATATTATGAGGTACTGGCACCTGCCTTGAGTGATCTGTTACCCAACCAGCTTTACCGATTTATCGATGACCGTGGGCAGATCATGGTTTTGAGGCCAGATATGACAACCCCCATTGCACGGCTTGTCAGTACACGCTTGCATGACCAGGAATTTCCCCAGCGTTTTTGTTATGCTGCCAATGTTTTTCGCAGAGAGGGCCATAGCGGACGACAGCGAGAATATTACCAGACTGGAGTGGAGCTTTTAGGGGCTGCGGGCCCTGATGCAGATGCAGAGGTGATCAGCCTGGCTGCAGAGTCAGTGAAACTGGCAGGGGTTAAGAATTTCCGGATTACTGTGGGCCATGTTGATGTCCTGGCTGGTTTATTGAGGGGAGCGGGTTTCTCCATTGCAGAACAGAAACAGGCTGAGATTGCCCTGAGTAAAAAGGACCTGGTAACATGGGAGGGCCTGGTGGCTGGATCACAGCTTTCCGGGGAGAGAAAAAAGGCTTTCGCCTCTTTGCCTTATATGCACGGTGGGCTTGAGGTGTTCGGCAAGCTGGATGGTTTAATCCAGGATGAACCCGCCAAGCGGGGGTTGGCTAGTTTAAGCAGGGTGTGGGAGATTCTTTCCGACTATGGATTTGGTGAACAGGTAGGTATAGACCTGACCTTACTGCGGGGGCTAGGTTATTATACCGGAATTGTTTTCGAGTGCTATGTAGCCGGGGTTGGTTATCCACTCTGTGGAGGTGGGAGATATGACGAACTTTTAGCTAAATTCGGTTACTCTTGTCCAGCCACAGGGTTTGCTCTAACAATAGACCGCGTTCTGGAGGCTTTAGAAAAGCAGTCCCAGCCATTTAGGGATCAGGTGCCTGATTACTTCATTACTGGTGATGATATGAGTGAAATAGCTAGAAAAGCAAAGGAATTGAGGGAAAATGGTTTTATTGTGGAAGTTGATATTACAGAACGCTCCAGAGAGGAAGCCATTTCCTATGCTTCCCGGAAGGGGATTCCTCACATACTGGTGATGGAGAGATAATGGAGAGATGAAAATGAAAGAAGAAATGATAACTTTTGCGCTTCCTAAAGGGCGTCTTCTTCCCCTTGTAACCGGGATCTTGAGGGATGCAGGCCTTTTCAATGTGGATATGGAAAAGGATGGACGCCGGTTGATTTATCTGGATGAAGAAAAGAAACTGCGCTACCTGATCTGCCGTGCTGCGGATGTCCCTACTTTTGTGGAGTACGGTGCAGCGGATCTGGGGGTTGCAGGTAAGGATGTAATCCTGGAGCAGGGAAAGGATATCTGTGAGTTGGCAGATTTAGGCTTTGGGGAGTGCAAGTTTGTGGTGGCAGTGCCCTCATCAAAGCTGGAATTGTATCAGGGGGGGCTCTCTGGGTACCTCTCTCGCTTTGGGCAGCTGCGGGTAGCCACAAAGTTCCCGAGGGTTGCGGAGTCTTACCTGCGCAGCCGGGGTCTGCCAGGAGAGGTGATCAAACTATCAGGAAATATCGAATTGGCACCTTTAGTTGGCTTGGCTGAGGTGATCATTGACTTGGTTTCCACCGGCAGAACCCTGCGGGAGAATAATCTGGTAGCAATTGAAGAGATCGCCAAGGCCACTGCTAGACTGGTGGCAAACAGGGTTTCTTACCGGGTTAAATATGACCGCATGATCTCATTTGTTGAGGCAATCAAGAATAGTTGCCAGTAGCAGGTGGTTAGTTGTGCCACTGGTGACACCATCAGGGGATGAAAACTTTCAATGGGTGGCAGGGGGATGTGATAAAGGAATGTCCCCTGTTATCTGCTAATTATCATAAAATGGAGGACAAGGAAATGTTGAAGTTGGTTTCGATTAAAGATGATCTGGTATCTCGGCTGCGGGAGAGGGAGCACCGCGGTGAAGATTTAGAGGCCGGGGTGCGGGAGATTATCGAACAGGTCCGGGATAATGGGGATCAAGGGGTTCTGGCAGCAACCAAAAAATTTGATCACGCAGATATGAAGGCTGCTGAAATGCAGGTGACAGAGGAAGAGATCCATGATGCATATACAAAGATATCACATGACCTTTTGGAATCACTGCGCCTGGCTCGGGATAACATCCACGATTTCCATGCCAGGCAGCATTTTCAAACCTGGTTTCAACCGGGGGATGACGGAGAGCTGTTGGGTCAGATTTACAGGCCTCTGGAACGGGTAGGGATTTACGTTCCGGGTGGTACAGCTGCTTATCCATCCTCTGTTCTCATGAATGCTCTCCCGGCAAAGGTGGCCGGGGTTAAGGAAATCATCATGGTAACTCCACCTAGGCCCGATGGCACAGTGCTGCCTCTGGTTTTGGTAGCTGCTGTTGAGGCTGGGGTAACGAAAATTTTCAAGGCCGGGGGTGTGCAGGCTGTTGCTGCCTTAGCCTATGGTACAGAAACTATTCCTAAGGTGGACAAGATTGTGGGCCCTGGCAACATTTATGTGACTATTGCCAAGAGGTTGGTCTTTGGGTTGGTGGATATCGATATGCTGGCTGGACCCAGTGAAATAGTGGTTGTTGCTGACCAAGAGGCGGATCCTGCGCTGGTGGCGGCAGATCTCCTCTCTCAAGCAGAGCATGATAAGATGGCTGCGGCCATCCTGGTAACTCCAGATCAAGAACTCGCCCAAAGAGTACGAGATGAAGTTGAAAAACAGCTGGCGGTTCTTCCCAGGAAGGATATCGCCTCCCATGCCCTGGAGAACTATGGAGCAGCGGTGGTTACCTCTGGCATGGAGGAAGCTATTGATCTCGCCAATGAACTTGCACCTGAACACCTGGAGCTTTATGTTCAGGATCCATTCTCCTGGCTGGGCCGAATCCAGAATGCGGGTGCTGTTTTCCTGGGGGCTTATGCCTCTGAACCTGTAGGGGATTATTTTGCAGGACCGAATCATGTTCTACCTACTGGGGGAACAGCGCGTTTTTACTCTCCCTTAAGTGTGGAAGACTTTTTAAAGCGCACCAGTATCATATATACTACTAAAGATGCCCTCAAAAATTGGGGGCCTCATATTGTGAGGCTGGCGGAGAATGAAGGCCTTGATGCCCATGCGCGGGCGATTGCTAAAAGACTTGAGCTGCTGAAATAAACTAAGGGTACTAACCGGTTGCTACAAAAGGGTGAGTTTACTTTGGTAAAAAACGTTTTCTTGTAGTGATAACCGGTGATGTGGTGAAAATAGAGCGTACTAAGTCCAATTCAGGAGGGAATGATCATGGTGCGGGAAACACAGGTAGATAGGGCAACTGGTGAAACCAGTATCCAAGTAAAGATCAACTTGGACGGAAAAGGGAACTTTTATGGTTGCACCGGCATCGGTTTTTTTGACCATATGCTGCACCTGCTGGCACGGCATGCCCTTTTTGACCTAACTGTTGAAGCCAATGGGGATCTCCATGTAGATGCCCATCATACAGTTGAGGATACAGGTATATGCATGGGTATAGCCCTGCGGGAGGTACTGGGCGATAAAAAAGGGATTAACAGGTATGGCTATGCTGTTATCCCTATGGATGAAGCCCTGGTTCTGGCAGCAGTTGACCTCAGTGGGAGGCCATACCTGAGCTATGAGGTTACTGTTCCCTGTTCTCAAGTAGGGGAAATGCCGGTGGAACTGGTGCCAGAGTTTTTTCGGGCCTTGGTCAACAATGCCGGGATGACCCTGCACCTGCGCCTCCTGAATGGGGAAAACACCCATCATATCATTGAGGCTCTTTTTAAAGGGTTTGCCAGAGCACTAAGGGCAGCTGTGGCTTTGAATGAGCTGGAAAGTGGTGTGCCCTCTACTAAGGGAAAGCTTTAGTGGTGTTTAGTGTTTGTTCTTTGGAGAAGGATGGCGATGGGACGGTTTGTGGGTAACTCAGACTTCCGACATTTTGTTTTCGATTTCTGTTTTTGGGGTTGGTTGTTATTAAAAAATGGGTTATTGAAAATGGATCAGCAGGACTGACCAATCAGCAGAACCGTCCCGGTGATTGGAAATCTTGGAATAGACTGAGGAGGTTTAGCGGATAGATGCTGATCTTTCCAGCAATTGATCTGAGGAAGGGTAGATGTGTACGCCTGGTACAGGGCCGTGCGAAGGACGAAACTGTTTATGATGAAGACCCTGTAGCTGTGGCACTTCGCTGGAAGAAAGAGGGGGCAGAGTGGCTGCACCTAGTGGACCTGGATGGTGCGTTTTCCGGTGAACCACGTCAGCTAGCTGTGGTGCAGGAAATAGTGAAAAGTGTTAATCTCCCTGCCCAACTGGGGGGAGGATTCAGGACACTAGACCAGATGCGGGATGCCTTTAATGCAGGTGTGGAACGAGTGATTCTGGGTACAGTTGCAGTCACTGAGCCGGATCTGGTGAGAGAGGCTTGTGCTGTTTTTGGCTGTGAGCGGGTTGTGGTGGGTATCGATGCCCGGGATGGATATGTAGCGGTCAAGGGCTGGCAGGACATTTCATCAAGGCACTTCCTGGATGTGGCACAGCAAATGAAGGATCTTGGCTGCAGCCGGGTGGTGTTTACAGATACCAGCAAGGATGGGATGCTTACAGGCCCTAATATTCAGGCAACAGGTAAACTTGCCGAAGAAACAGGTTTAAGGGTGATCGCCTCTGGTGGAGTAGGGTCGCTTGAGGACATCTACGCTCTGCGGCCTTTAGAGCAGTTAGGAGTAGAAGGGATTATTATCGGAAAGGCACTCTACGAGGGGAAATTTACCCTTCGGGAGGCAATCCTAGCAGCAATTAGGGAGGAAGAATAATGCCTACCAAGCGAATAATTCCCTGCCTCGATGTTAAAGAAGGGCGGGTTGTTAAGGGTGTAAAGTTTGGTGATTTGAGGGATGCCGGGGATCCTGTAGAGATGGCTGTGGAGTATGAGACAGCAGGTGCTGATGAGCTGGTTTTCTTGGATATTACCGCAACCATTGAGGGGCGGAAAACCATGATAGAATTGGTGAGACGGATTGCTGAACAGGTTTCTATTCCCTTTACTGTGGGTGGAGGAATCAGGTCATTTGAGGATATCAGTGACCTGCTGGAGGCAGGAGCTGATAAAATTAGTGTCAGCACAGCAGCTGTCAAAAACCCAGATTTTATTGCTGATGTCTCCCGAAAATTCGGTAAGAATCGTCTTGTAGTGGCCATAGATGCCCGAAAAGCCGACGATGGCTGGGATGTTGTTACTCATGGGGGAACCAAAAGTGCTGGGATAGATGCTGTTGCCTGGGCCAAGGTGATGGAGCAGCGGGGAGCAGGGGAGATTCTATTAACCAGTTTTGACCGGGATGGCACCAAAGACGGCTATGACCTGGAACTGACCAGAGCAGTAAGTGAGGCAGTGGATATTCCGGTGATCGCTTCAGGGGGTGCTGGTAATCTCCAGCACCTTTACCAGGGGTTGGCCATAGGTAAAGCTGATGCGGTACTGGCGGCATCGATTTTCCACTACCGGGAATACACGATTATAGAAGCCAAGAAGTACCTGGCAGAGAGAGGAGTGCCTGTAAGGTTATGAAACAACAACCGGTCTTTACCGACAGCAGTGAAATAGAAGATTTTTTAGATAAAGTTAAATTCGACACAGCTGGCTTAGTTCCGGCAGTTGTACAGGATGCAGAAAACAGTGAAGTTTTAATGGTGGCCTGGATGAATCGGGAATCCCTCAAGCGCACTCTGGAGAGTGGTCAGACCTGGTTTTATAGCAGAAGCAGACAGGTTCTCTGGCTAAAGGGGGAAACCAGCGGCAACTACCAGTATGTTAGAGAGGTGCGCCTGGATTGTGATGGGGACACACTGCTCTTCAAAGTCGAGCAGGTGGGTGTGGCTTGTCATCAGGGGACGAGGTCATGTTTTTCCCGGGTTGTGGGCAACTCTACCGGTATAAGGTGTGCTGATATGATCATTGCTGATCTTTACAGCCTGATCCAAGAGCGCCGGAAGATACAGCCACAGGGATCTTATACTGTGAAGCTCTTGCAGGGGGGAAGGGGTAGGATCGCTCAAAAGGTCGGAGAAGAAGCGGTGGAGGTGGTTGTCGCTGCTATGCAGGACAGCCATAGTGAAATTGTGGAGGAAACTGCAGACCTGATCTACCACCTGCTGGTGCTTTTGGTGGAGTGCGGTGTCAGCCCTGGGGAGATTCGCGAAAAATTAGCAGAACGGCGGCGGTAGGTAATGGAGATAAATTTAGATAAGGAATTGAATGCACAGCAGTTAGAAGCGGTGAGGCAGACCGAGGGTCCATTAATTATTTTTGCCGGGGCCGGGAGTGGCAAGACCCGGGTGTTAACTTACCGCATTGCTTACCTGTTAAAGATGGGGATATCTCCTTTTCGCATCATGGCAGTTACTTTTACCAACCGTGCCGCTGCTGAAATGCGTGAGAGAGTGCAGAAGTTAGTGGGGAGTGATGCCCGGGATCTCTGGGTCAGTACTTTTCATTCTATGGCTGTACGTATCCTCAGGAGAGAGGCCCGTTTTATTCCCTATGACCCCAACTTTATTATTTATGATGATGCTGATCAGATGACAGTTATGAAACAGTGTATCCAAGAACTCCGGATCGATGACCGGAAATTCCGGCCGCGGGGTGTTCTGGCAGAGATCAGCAGCCTCAAAAATGAGCTTGTCACACCTAAGGAATATGGCGAACTGACCCGCAATGTGCGGGAGGAAACCATTGCAAAGCTTTACTCACTTTATCAGAAGAAACTGCTGCAGCAGAACGCCATGGATTTCGATGACCTTCTGGTGCAGGCTGTAGAGCTTTTCCGTTCAGAGCCGTCAGTCTTAAAGCACTACCAAGATCGCTTTCAATATATTATGGTGGATGAGTATCAGGATACTAACCATGCTCAGTATGTACTGGTGCACCAGCTAGCCGGTGGTCACCGTAACATCTGTGTGGTGGGGGATGATGACCAGTCCATTTACGGGTGGCGGGGTGCGGATATCAGGAATATCCTGACCTTTGAACAGGACTACCCGGATGTACGGGTGATCAAGCTGGAGCAGAACTATAGATCCACCCAGTGTATACTGGCTGTGGCTAATGCCCTTATATCACATAACAGAGGAAGAAAACCCAAAGAACTGTGGACATCAAATGCTGTGGGAGATCCTGTTTTCTGCTACCAGTCCTTTGATGAAAAGGATGAAGCCAGGTTTGTGGCTGCGGAAATTCGTGACCTTGTTAATCGAGAAGAGGCAGCTTACCAGGATTGTGCAGTCTTTTATCGAACCCATGCCCAGTCCCGGGCCATTGAGGAAGAATTTATCCGCTCAGGGATCCCTTATCGCATTTATGGTGGAGTACGGTTTTATGAGCGCAAGGAAATCAAAGACATACTGGCTTATCTGCGGCTTGTGGCTAACCCTGCAGATGAGGTATCATTGCGCCGGGTAATCAATGAGCCGCGGCGGGGGATCGGGGAGACGACCATCGCCCGGGCTGAAGAGGCGGCTTCTAGGGAAGGCAAGGGTTTGGCTTATGTCCTGGAGCACCCGGAAGGAATACCCAATTTGGGGAAACGCGCTGTAGATGCCTTACAAAAGTTCTTTCAGATGGTCAATAATTGGAGGAAACTGGATGGTTCTGTTACTGTAACCCGTTTGGTAGAGAGGATACTGGATGAAACCGGCTATCTTTCCGTTCTGGAGGCGGAAAACACAGTAGAAGCAGAAACACGCCTGGAGAACCTGAAGGAGTTCCTGGGTGTTGCAGAACAGTATGACTCTGGGGGCATCGACAGATCACTGGATGGTTTTTTAGAGGAGCTTGCCCTGGTAACTGATATCGATAACTATGAACCAGGTGAGAATGCTGTGGTCTTGATGACCATCCATGGTGCCAAGGGGATGGAATTTCCGGTGGTTTTCTTGACAGGACTTGAGGAAGGTATTTTCCCCCATATCCATTCCTTGGGAGAAGAAAGCGAGCTGGAGGAAGAGCGCCGTCTCTGTTATGTGGGGATCACCAGGGCTCAAGAGAGGCTTTATCTTTCCTGGGCAATTCGCCGTTTCGTTTATGGCAGCAGCGAATCCAAAGAACCCTCTCGCTTTCTCCTGGAGATCCCGCAGGAATACCTTTGTCCAGCGGTATGCAAGGGAGGGCGTAGGTACAGTGCTGATGCCTCAACTGCAGATAGCAGGGATAGTGAAAAGATAGGCCATGCGGTGCAAGAGAGTTTCGCTGCTAACAAAGAAGCGGCAGCAGTAACAGCACCATCTGTTTCGGATACCTTTAAAGTGGGGGATAAGGTGGAGCATAAGAAGTTTGGGCGTGGGGTTGTCATGGAAACCAAGTTCGGCCCTGGGGGAGATCTGGAGATCTATGTCTCCTTTGAGGATGCGGGATTTAAGCACCTAATGGCCAAGTACGCGCCTTTAAAGAAGGTATAAATAGTGATTGGTGGTTAGTAGTTGAAAAATGGCTGGGTAATAAGGCATTTCATTTGCTTTTATGTTGATATAGTGAGCGGTAGAGCGGTAGAAGAACATTAGAACGTTGTAAAATAGTTGGTGGTTGGTCGTAAATCGTAAAAATATATTTTTGCTGTTTTGTATTTAAAGGAGTGGGAGTTTGGAAGAAAAAATATGGGTGCTGGGGCACCGCAATCCTGATACAGATTCTATTTGCTCGGCAGTAGCTTATGCTGCCTTGAAGAAGGCACTGGGAGATCACGCAGCCCCTGGGTGTTTGGGAATA
>JBASML010000072.1:0-1699 GCA_049656845.1 Syntrophaceticus sp. | reverse complement strand
TTGAGTTCCGGTACAGAACCCCTTGTTTTTGGTCCCCGGGAAAATATCCGGGGTGAGGATCCATTGGTGCTTTTTCAGGCACGGACAGGGTTTACACCTGAGCAGGGCAATCTCGTTGTTTTAGATCTACCTTCCATCCAGTGGGCAAACAAAAAGGATCAAAACAGAGCGGAACCAGGTGCTTTAGGGGATGCTTTGCATAGTAAAGGGCTCAAAACAGCGGCCATCGGCAACTCGGATTTGCCTGGGGTTCCTTTGAGCAACCGTTCTGCGGCCTTAATCGCTATGGACCGCAAAGGGATTATTGACTGCGGAAATGTTTCTGAAGAAGTCCTTAATTATGATCCCAGTGATCCCTTGGGGCATCGCACAAATTACCCTAAACTTAAAAAAATATTCCTCCAACTATATTCACAAACAGATTTTATGGTGATCGATCTTGGTGATCTCGCCCGTCTCGAGCATAAAAGACAGCATCTTACTCCCCGTGTATACTTGCAAGAGAGAGAAAAAATATTACGTGAATATAATGAATTTATTGGATTATTGATGGAAAAAACCGATTTATCACAAAGCCTTTGTCTTGTTGCAACAACAATTCCTACAATGGAGGAAGACAGCGATAAAAGGTATTTTGGCTTTATAGGTGCTCAAGGGAAGGATCTAAAAGAGGGACTGCTGTTAACGCCCACAACTAGAAAGCCGGGGGTTATCACATTATTAGATATCGCTCCTAGTATTGGCTCATTTTTACAAGTGGCACCGGATTCCCTTTATATTGGCAGACCCTGGCATGTTGAACCGACGAAAAATAACCTAGCTGAGATGCAAAATATTGAAAAGCGTACAGTTTTTGCATCCTTTCTCCGCCCTCCACTGGTAAAAGGCTATGTTCTCCTTCATCTTATAGTGCTGGCCAGTGTTCTCTTTTTTCTCGTTTTTGACCCGCGAAAAGGGAATTATCTGGGTCCCCTGCTGCTGGCACTTATTGCTGTACCGATAACCTTGCTCCTGACTTGTCTTACAGACACTACCGATCTTTGGTTATATATGGTTCTTTGTTTGGTGATCGATGTTGTGTTAGTTTTGATAAGTATTTGGCTTGCCAGGGATAAGAATTATGATTCCTTGATTTTTCTCTGCCTGGCTACAGTTATCGCTCTTCTGGTTGATACGATATCAGGGGGGCATTTACAAAGGTTTTCTGTGTTAAGCTATGATCCTATGGGCGGAGCGCGTTTTTATGGGATCGGTAACGAGTACATGGGGGTACTCATGGGGGCTACCATTACCGGGGTATCACTCTTAGTCACACGCTTAAAAAAGCGCCCGGCTGTACAGTATTTTGTTGCTGGTGCTCTCTTCCTTTCCGTGTTGATTGTTTTAGGAGCCCCTTGGTGGGGAAGTAATTTTGGCGGTTTTGTAGCTTCGTTGATCGCTTTTGGCTACACGTTTTTGCGTTTATTCCAAATTAAGGTGCGCCCGCGGGATATCTTGATCGGCCTCTCTCTTATAGGCTTATTAGGTGGAGGTGTCTTTATTATAGACTACATGAGGCCACTTGAAATGCGGTCACACTTTGGCCAGTTTGCGTTTTCTGTTCAGACCTCTGGTTTATTAGCGGTTAAAGAAGTGATTATCAGGAAACTGGCTATGAACTATAAGTTAATCAAGTACACAATATGGACGGGAGTGCTTT
>JBASML010000071.1:0-11786 GCA_049656845.1 Syntrophaceticus sp. | reverse complement strand
GTTCATGTCTCAGCCAAAGATATGGGAACCGGCAAGGAACAGCAGATTACTATCACTGCTTCTACAAACCTGGATGACACGGAAATCGATGATATGGTAAAAAAGGCAGAGCAGTTTGCAGAGGAAGATAAAAAGCGGCGTGAAGAGGCAGAAACGATCAATAAAGCTGACAGCATGGTCTATCAGGCAGAAAAAACCCTCCAAGACCTGGGTGATAAAGTAAGTTCAGAAGACAAAGACAAGATCAACAATGCCAAGGATGAATTAAAGAAGGCACTTGAGGAGAAGGATCTTGAAGATATCAAAGCCAAGACTGAGGAATTGACCAAGGTTATCTATGATGTTACATCTAAAATATACCAGCAGGCCGGAGGACAGGAGGCAGCAGATAATGCAGGTGCCGCGGGTGCAGGAAACCCCGGAGCAGATGGAGAAACTGTAGATGCAGACTATAAGGTTGTAGATGATGAAGATAAATAAGGCGAACCGGACAGGTTCCGGAGGGTGAGAACGATGGCTAAAAGGGATTATTATGAGGTTTTAGGGGTGGACCGGAATGCCTCAGAAGAGGAAATCAAAAAGGCATACCGGAAACTGGCTCGTAAATACCACCCGGATATGAACCCGGATAACCAGGAAGAGGCTGCCGAAAAGTTCAAGGAAGTCCATGAGGCCTATGAAGTGCTTAGCGACCAGGAAAAGCGAAACAGCTATGATCAGTTCGGCCACTCTGCTTTCGACATGGGAGCTGGAGCTGGCCCGGGTGGAGCGGGGTTCGACTTTGGCAACTTTGGTGGCTTTGAAGATATTTTTGATGTATTCTTCGGCGGAGGGTTTGGCAGCCCATTTGGTGGCAGACAAAGAGAGGGGCCCAGGCGTGGTCCCGACATACAGATGAATATGGAGATTTCCTTTGAAGAGGCAGCCTTTGGGGTGGAGCGAGAGGTGACTATCCAACGCTGGGAAGAATGTGATGACTGCGGTGGGTCTGGTGCAGCTCCTGGTACCGAACCTGTTACCTGTTATAAGTGCGGAGGGACCGGGCAGATGCGTGTCACCCAAAAGATTGCCTTTGGGCAGTTTTCAACAGTAACCACTTGTGACAACTGCCATGGCACAGGGAAAACCATCGAAAAACCATGCAGCACCTGCCATGGAAAGGGTAAGGTGCGCCGTCCGCGCAAGGTCAGCATTAAGGTGCCCGCAGGTGTGGATAATGGTTCTGCCCTGCGCCTGGCTGGAGAAGGGGAATTGGGGACCCATGGCGGACCTCCGGGTGATTTAATTGTTCGTATCCGGGTGCGTCCCCATGAAGTGTTCAAGCGGGAGAAGGATAATGTGGTGATGGAGGTCCCTATCTCCTTTGTCCAGGCAGCCCTGGGGGATGAGATCGAAATCCCCACACTGGAGGGGACAACGAAACTCAGAATACCCGAAGGAACACAGCCCAATGCCGTGTTCCACTTGCGCGGCAAGGGGATCCCCCACCTGCAGGGATATGGTAGAGGTGACCAGATCGTTAAAGTCAATGTCATGATTCCTACAAAATTGACTGAAAAACAAAAAGAAATTCTAAAGAAATTTGATTCCACTGTTCACTCAGATCAATACCAGGTCCGTAAGGGTTTTTTCAAAAAAATGAAAGATGCCTTTATGGGCTAATTACCCAGCTCCTGAACCCGGGATGTGGGGAGAGGAAAAGAATGCTCGGAAGGCTCTTTGATTAAGATGGGTAAAGGACGATTGTGTAGGGTTGGGTGGTGTTCTGAAACGCATATTGCTTATTGCCGGATAAAGACAATCTGTAAAGAAGCAGCGGGTGCCTAAATAGCCGCTGCTTTTATGATCTGGGACAGGTTATTCTTTTCCGGCGTCAGACTTCCTGCTTCTGTTATCTGACATAGAACCCACTTCCCACATCTATTCCCACTTCCCACTTCTCACTTCCCACATCTCATTTACCAGGCATGCTTTATTTCGTTTCTATAGTGGGCGAGTGGGCGGTGGTTAAGCTAATTCTTTCATTTTAACTTAACTAACAAATAAAATTCGCCCCCTTCGAGTTTAATGTCTCCAGTTGCAATCTTTTCACTACCCATAATATTCAAAAACACAATTTTTACTTTTACCTTTTCGTTTTCTTCTACCAGAGTTATCTCTTCAGGAGAAAGGTATTTTTCCCTTTCGGAAGAAAGGTATTTTTCTCTTTCAGTGTCTATGTATTTGTCAAATAGCTCCTTGGTAAATAGATTTAAGTTCTTTTGATAGAGCAGAGTCCCTTGGTGGTATACCCTTACAATGGATGATTGACGGTCATATTTAGTATCTATAGTGCCAGTGCTGTCAGCTGACCATTCATCATACAGATGCATACTGTTAAACAGAAAATCGTATCCACGTATGTCAAGAGCACTTTCTGCCTGGCTGTTGACAAGATGAAAAGTATCATCAGGGGGCTGCTCATGGGGGGATTCAGAGATGTAAGGGAAACCAAAAACCTTTTCCATATCATCCATCATAAAATCCTGAGGGAGATACCCAATTTCCTGCAGGGAATGGTTCCGGTTGAAATAATCCAACTTTCTGCTGATCTCGTATTTATCATCTCTGGAGATATCTGCTGGGGCAGTTTGTATTTTTCCATCCTGCAGCATGTCATTTTTGATTAGAATTGCTTGTAACCTATTGTTCTGGCTGCGCGTTGAAATTGAGTAGCTGCTCAATGGGCCAAATACAGAGAGCAAGGCAATTAAAGCAAGGGTAACCGGGATGACAATGTTTCTGCGCTTTTTCGTGAGGGTGAAGTAAATCATCATAGCACAAACCCAAAGCCCCAAAACAATTACATAATACCTGTTCTCAGTTACTCCATAGGCATTGATCCTGATTCCCATGGAAATAAACATCATGATTAAGAGAGGCAGTATTATTTTTGGCATCCATACAGTAAATCTATCAGCCCATTTATCCTCATCCTTGATCGGGGTAATGAAGAATAACACCGCAGTAACAATAACTGCGTACCAGAGCACCAGGTGTGATACCACACCCACAGGCCACTTCCACAGCACGATAATCTTAATAAAATAAATGTAAAGTATTGCTGTGTATGCTGTCAGAAGGGGCATTACTATATATAAGAGCAGGATCCTTAATATTTTTGGGTACTTTTCTTGTTGGAGCTGCTCATCTGGCAGTGGTATACCTGCAAGGAAGTAGGAGGGTGCAAAAACGAAGGCTACTAAAAACCAAATGTAGAAGTATGCATTCTCTGTTACATCAATTCCGAGGAGCAGGTCAATGGCCAGGAGAATTGCAGCAAGCCCCAAATAAAGCACAGCAGAATAAATCACCGTTATAAAAAAACTCGAACAAACCTTGATGATGTACATTTCGAACTGTTCTTTTTTGGGGAGATAAGGGATGAAGAGAAAGCCTAGATATAAGGCAAGACTTACCGCGATATATCTTGTTATAGAAACCATGTTCAGTTTGTCTAGCAGGAAAAAATAATACAAGAGAAACACTAAACCGCCTGCGGCATATAATCCGATCACTTCAGCTGTTTTTATGTTGTCCTTTTTCTCCAAGAAAACCTTAATACATAAGGAAAGTGGGATTCCAAGAGCAATAATCATTGTTGTCTTGTATAGTGTTTCAAGTTGGCCGGCCTGGGTGTATACCTGTTGTAAGTCTAAGATGGCGATTAGCAGGATCGCCACAGCAGTTGAACACAGTATGGTGATGGGAAACCTTTGCAGGCTTCTGGAAAGGATGATCAATATATTCTGAATAGAATTCGAGGGTTTCATCGCAGGCTCCTCATTATAAATTTTAATCCACAATTTTAATCCATCAAGGAAACTTCTTCATAAGGCAGTTTTATCCTTCTTTTAGCGCCAAATTTAATTATTATTTTATCGAGGGCAGATCATCCGTATTTCACCCCCGTATCTTTACGTGCTTTGTTTTAGCCCCTGGGATGAAAGCGGGATAGAACTTTTGTATAATATAAAAAGCTGTGTTACAGATGAAAGTTAACAATTCAGCTCATGGAAAGGAGATGCCAGGTGCACAGATTTTACTTGCCTGCTGTGCCTTGCGATGCTAGTGATTTCCCTCTTTCCCGGGGGGATTCCAAAAAGATTCTCCGGGTATTGAAGCTTGGCCCGGGTGATGAGATCTGGCTGTGGGATCAAGAGGGCAGGGAGTACAGGGCAGAGATTACAAGAACAGTAGGAAGATCAGTCTATGCCCGGGTGCTAGAGGAGCATAAGAAAGCTGTGGAATCCCCCTTACGCCTGGTGCTCGTCCAGGGGATACCCAAAGGTGATAAATTTGAATTTATTATTCAAAAGGCAACAGAGTTGGGGGTATATAGAATCTATCCCGCTGTGACAGAGCGCACTGTGGTACGGATCCCTTCTGAACGGCAGGAATCCCGGCTCAGACGCTGGCAGGTGGTAGCCCGGGAAGCAGCCCGACAGTGCGGCAGGGTACAGATCCCGCAGGTTATGCCGATTTCCCCCTTTGTTGAGATTCTAAGGAATATTGAGCCAGATGCTCAGCGGATGATTCTCTGGGAGCAAGAGGCAGAGGAGAACAGCATCAAAAAGTATCTGCGCCAGTGTGAGCAGTCCACACATGCGCCTGTTTATTTATTTGTTGGCCCTGAAGGAGGCTTAAGTGCCCGAGAAGTTGAACTTGCCAGGTCTTATGGGTGTGTTACTGTGACCCTGGGGCCCCGCATTCTGCGTACAGAAACAGCTGGTTTGATCGGGTTGAGCTTGATTTTATACGAATGGGGTGATCTAGGTGGTTGAATACCGGGAAAGGGTGGCTTTTCATACCTTGGGTTGCAAGGTTAACCAGGAAGAGACAGCCTCCCTGATCAAGATGTTCCGGGAACAGGGTTTTCAACTGGTTGATTTCAAAAGCCCAGCAGATGTATATATTATTAATACCTGTGCAGTAACCCATACCGCGGCCCAGAAGTCACGGCAGATGATCCGCCGTGCGATCTCCAGGCAGCCCGATGCCCTGGTTGCTGTTGTCGGGTGTTACTCTCAAGTGTCACCGAATGATGTGCTCTCTATCCCTGGGGTGGATTTAGTTGTAGGAACCCGCGGGCGTGCAAAACTGGTGGATCTGGTAGAGGACATCCTGGAAAAGAAAAGGGCAGGGGAGGCCTGCAGAAAGGTTAATGCTGTCTCCTCTCTGAATGGCGACCTTGAGTTTGAGCAGCTTCCTCTTCCGGACAACCCCCAGCGCACCCGGGCTTTTCTTAAAATAGAGGATGGGTGTGACCAGTACTGTGCCTACTGCATTATTCCTTATGCCCGGGGCCCCGTAAGAAGTCTTTCCCCAGACCTGGTAAAAGAACAACTAGGGGAGCTGATCTGTGCTGGATACCGTGAAGTGGTGCTTACCGGTGTACACACATCTGCATATGGTAAGGACCTTGCGGAAAATGTCAATCTGGCGTCACTGCTGCGGGATTTGGTTAAACTTCCCGGCAACTTCCGCATCAGGTTGAGTTCTGTGGAACCTGTTGATGTATCAGAAGAACTGCTGGAGGTTTTAGCATCATCCTCCCGTTTTTGCCGTCATCTCCACATACCTTTACAGGCGGGTGATGATGAGATTCTAGAAATGATGCGCAGACCCTATACAACCCGGGACTACCAGGACCTCTTCCTGAAAGCCACAGAAATGATCCCAGGCCTGGCTGTGACTACAGATGTGATGGTAGGGTTCCCCGGGGAGACGGACCGACACTTTGAAAACACCTACAATTTTATTGCCTCCCTCCCTTTTAGGGATCTTCACGTTTTTAAATATTCCCCTCGTCCTGGCACCCCAGCAGCAGAAATGCCTGGACAGGTAAAGCCCATAGATAAAGATGAGCGGAGCAGGAGGCTGCGAGAACTGGCCGGCACCCATGCCAGGGCTTTTGCAGAGGGCACCCTGGGGGAAACACTTGATGTATTGGTAGAGAAACGTTTTCGGAAAAAGCCTGGGTACTGGCAGGGACTCACCGATAACTACCTGCGGGTGATCTTCCCAGCGCAAGATAAGGGGATGCGTGGTGCACTGCTGCCGGTAAAAATGATAAAGATCGAAGATGGCGACCTGATCCAGGGAGAGCCAGTGTAAACCGGAACCCAAACCATCCAACTACTAATTACGATGCAGGGCTGACATCAACTGCAAACTAGCGCTGCATAAGGTATTTGAACAGGTATTTGAGCGATAGCACCAAAATTATCGCATAGATTGCTTGCCATGGTTCTTTGCAGAGCAGGGATGGGGCGATTTTTGGTGAGTCAGCATGATTCCTGGATTCCCGCCTATTCATAACAAGGCTCCAGTTAAAATCCAATAAAATCAAGGGTTTAAACCCCATTTGTTTTTAAAACCATCGTTATGAGAAAGACACATAACAATGTTACTTTCCAGTATGTATGCGGGTGTATGCCCTCCTCGTTATGTGTTTCCGGGAATCCGGCATGATTACGATGGCGCTGCTGTGAAATATCAGTATTTTTATGGTAAGATAAACTTTAGAATCAAAGGAGGGAAGTAAATTGTCTGATTGCATTTTTTGTAAGATCGCCAAGCATGAACTCGGCTCTGATTCGGTCTATGAAGATGACGAATTCTTTGCTTTCCGGGATATCAATCCGGCTGCACCAACACATGTCCTGTTGATCCCCAAGAAGCATGTCAGCTCCCTGCTGGATCAAGGGGTGGAAGAAGAACTGCTTGGGAAAATGATGGCCCTGGTGCCCCGCTTAACAAAAGAATTAGGAATTGACGCTGACGGCTTCCGGGTGGTGATCAACACCGGACGGAAAGGCGGCCAGACCGTGGACCACCTACACATTCACATCCTGGGTGGACGAGACATGCAGTGGCCTCCAGGCTGATTCTGGGCCAGGCTTGCTTTATTGCTTTAAGGAAGTAGGGTGGCATTGGATGTTTTGTTGATACCAAGCTATCTTTTTTCTAGTTTCCGACCTCCCGCTTCCCACATCTATTTTTGCCAGGCTCGCTTTATCTGGATCTGCAATGGGAAAACCAGAGGATGGCTGGGGACGGTTGGCAGCGCTCTATTTTCTGAAAAGAGGACAAGTTTGTCCAATGGCCAATGGCTAACTACTAATTGACGCGGTGATTTGATGTATGGTCAACTGATGGAAATCTACGATAAACTCTATCAACACTTCGGCCCCCGGCACTGGTGGCCGGCAGATACCCCTTTCGAGATGATCATAGGGGCGATCTTGACACAAAATGTATCCTGGCGCAGTGCCGCTGCAGCAATTGAGAACCTTAAACAGGCAGGGATCCTTTCCATAGAGGGGGTCCTTTCCTCTGATCCTGTAAATCTGGCTTCACTGGTACGGCCGGCTCGCTACCATAACCAAAAGGCAAAGAAGCTGCAGTGTTTTTGCCGTGTGGTAGCCATGGAGTTTGGGGGCGATCTTGATGCATTTCTATCCCAGGAGATGGGTATACTGCGGGAGTGCCTCCTGGATATCTACGGTATTGGCCCTGAAACCGCGGATTGTATTATCCTCTATGCTGCTGAAAAACCGATCTTTGTAGTGGATGCCTATACCAGGAGGATCTTTTCACGGCTGGGGTATTTCCTGGAAAAGATCAGCTATCAAGAGATGCAGCACTTCTTCATGTCACACCTTCCCTGGGATGTTGATCTTTACAATGAATATCATGCCCAAATCGATGCCTTGGGACATAATATCTGCCTAAAAAATAAGCCACTCTGTGTTGAGTGTCCGGTTGGGTGTCATTGCTCTGTTCAGGACAAGGTGATTAAGCAGAAGTAAGTTTGACATCAATGAACTCAACGAAGATGAGAAGATGAATAGCAGGCCTTTTTTGTATATCTCTGAGCATACCCTGATGCCGAAGATGGCGTGATCACGGAATGGGAAGCAAAACGCCTCGCGTCCCGGTTGGAATCATTGGAGTTAATTTTGTTGATCGCAGAGACATCAGCTATGTGAAGATTGGTTTTCCCAATTTATCTCTTTATTTCTTCTAAAACCGCTTATTGTTTCTTTCTGGAAGGAATCTTCAGCAGATTACAAAAGATAAGCAGAGCGGAAAGCGAGGAGTAGTGTTTCTACTGGAAGGAATCTTCAGGGCAGACTAGAATTTTTTAAGAAAGACAGAATAAAGCCAATAACGAAAGGTGAATGATGATGGCCACAAAAACATCTTCTTTTGGCACCACAAAAAGAGAGGCACATGATTCTTCTGTTTTCTATGCACGCAGCCTTTACAGTGATCGCTTTCCATCTCTACACTGCCTTCTCAGCGAGCTGGGCAAGCAGATAGAGCAGAGAGGTGTTGAGGACAAACCTCTGAATGAATGGGTAAACCGCATTTACTGCCATACATCAGAGGATATGCGCCATATACCGGATGAGAGTGTTGCCCTTGCTTTTACTTCACCTCCATATAATACAGGAAAGGACTATGATCAAGATCTGGATATTGGGGCATATTTCGCTCTGATGAGCAGGGTGGGTGCAGAGGTTTACAGGGTCCTCAAACCCGGGGGTAGGTATGTGATCAATATCGCTAACCTGGGGCGAAAGCCCTATATTCCTATGCACGCCTATTTCTACATTACCCATACAGGGCTGGGTTTTCTTCCGGCAGGGGAGATAATTTGGCAGAAGAGCAAGGGTGCCAACAGCTCCTGTGCCTGGGGAAGCTGGCTGTCAGCAAAGTCCCCACGCCTGCGGGATATCCATGAATATCTACTGGTGTTTGTAAAAGATGACTTTTCCCGTCCCGATAAGGGAACTTCAGATATAGATAAAGAAGAGTTTATGAGTTCCACACTCTCTATTTGGGAAGTGCCAGCGGAATCCGCAAAGAAAGTGGGTCATCCCGCTCCCTTTTCTATAGAACTAGCAAGCCGGGTAATCAGGCTTTACTCCTATGTTGATGATGTTGTCCTCGATCCTTTTGTAGGCTCCGGTACCACCTGTGTTGCTGCTAAAAAACTGGGCAGATACTATATAGGTTACGAAATTGTTCCCGAGTACTGCAGAATTTGTGAGGAGCGTTTGGAGAGAGGGAGATAAGTGAAGATATTAATCATGACGAACGGAGAATACGGGCGCCTGGAGTGGTATGCAGAACACAAAGGAGAGTTTGAGCAGGTAATCTGTGTGGACGGCGGTGCGGGTTGGGCCAGGAAGTTAGGCATTACCCCCAATTGGGTAGTGGGAGATTTGGACTCCATCAATGATGATGACCGGAGATATATGGAACAGAGCGGGGTTCAATTTTCTTGCCATCCTTCTCAAAAGGATACGACAGATACCCAAATTTCATTACAATTAGCGGATCAATTAGGTGCCGATGAGGTTACCATCTGGGGAGGTACAGGGCCACGCATAGATCACACACTATCTAATCTTTACAGTGCCGCTTATTTTGCATTGCGGGGCAAAACTGTCCAATTCGACTCCCCAGCCTTGGCCATTTACCTGGTAAAGGACTCTTTAACACTATCCGGTGAAATAGGAAATACAGTTTCTGTGCTGGCTTTAGGGGGTGGGGCAGCAGGGGTAACCCTTGAAGGTTTCCAGTACCCCTTAGAAAACGCTGAAGTAGACAGCTTGTGGCAGTTTGGCATCTCCAATGTGATCAAAGATAAGCCTCAGGTTATCAGCGTGGTTTCAGGGATTCTGGCGGTTTTTTATTATCGGGAACTACCCTAGGTTGGAGAACAACGCAGGGCAGGAGAATACTCATGAATTACCTGACAATTGATGATGCTGCAGCTTGGGCCTCACGCTTTACCAAGAAAAAGGTGACACCATCCAATATCCGCTACCTCATTCAATACGGAAGAATAAAAAAACACTCAAAATCAGGCACCTCCGTAGTATCTCAAGAAGAATTGAAACAATATTATACCGGCTACATGAATGATCTGCAGAGTAAATTTATAGAGAAATTAGGAGAAGATATTAATTGGAGCCTGGCGTTTCATAAAGTCAAAGAAAAGGAAACCACCAAACATGTCCACAAGCTGCACCCTTACAAGGGGAAGTTTATCCCCCAGCTGGTGGAATACTTTTTGGACCAGCACACAGATGACTTTAAAAAAGAGGTGTTTTTTCAGCCTGGAGACATTGTTCTCGACCCTTTTTGCGGATCAGGTACAACCTTGGTACAGGCAAATGAACTGGGGATTCACTCCATAGGTATTGATGTTTCTGTTTTTAATTGTCTGATGGCCGAGACAAAACTGGCGGAGTACGATCTGCAGTCAGTTTCAGAGTGGGCAACACAAATCGAACAGGCTATTGTCAAACAGTCTATTTTCTCAAGAGTGGATGAGTTCGATTCCAGGCTGGATGAATTTATATCCTCATTGAACAAAGAGTACTTCCCTTCCCCTGACTATAAATACAACCTTGGGCAGGGGCGAATAGATGAAGATAAATATGTTCCCAAAGTGATGGCACAGGTAAAAGATCAATACCAGAAACTTCTCCAGGAATACAACTTTGAGGTGCACGGTGAGGTTACACAATCCAGCTTTTTAAACACCTGGTTTGCCAAAAATGTTCTAAAAGAGGCTTTAGCTGCTCAAGCTGTCCTCAAAAAAATAGGGTCGGAGCAAGAAAAGAAACTTTTGATGCTGATCCTCTCCAGAACACTGCGCTCATGCAGGACTACACCCCACTATGAACTGGAGCGGTTGAACACCTCTGTTTCCGGCCCCTATTACTGCTACAAGCATATGAAGATCTGCCGCCCTGTTTTATCAATGCTGAGGATGTACAGAAGATATGCAAGAGATGCTGTCAAAAGGCTCAACGAGTTTAATGAATTGAGAACTTCCAGCTTGTTTTCCGTTCTAGCAGGGGATGCACGAGAAATCGATATTTTTTCAGAAGTCAACAAAACCAACCAAAGTTTTTTTCGCCTTCTTGTAGATAAAAAAATACAAGGTATTTATACATCACCGCCCTATCTGGGGCAGCTTAATTATCATGAACAGCACAAGTATGCCTATGAGTTCTTCGGCTTGAAAAGCCACGAAAACCTGGAGATCGGGATAGCGGAGCAGGGTAAGGGCATCCAGGCAAGAAAAGATTATATCGAAGGTATCAGTGATGTCCTGCTGAGCTGCAGCAAATTTTTGGCATATGACAGCCATATTTTTATCGTGGCTAATGACAGATATGGTCTCTATCACGATATAGCAGAGCGCTCCAATCTGACCATTGTCCAGGAATTCAAGCGCCCGGTCTTGAACAGGACATCAAGGAATAGAAATGCTTATGGGGAGACGATATTTTATATGAAGAGGTGAACCCCTAACATGGTGAACCACAAATCATCTTCTTGTCAAATAAGAGCAATAAAAGCACCTGTGTCAACAAAAACAAGCCAGAAGATTGGATATGTTCTTGGTTTGCACGGGCTTATTTTGTTGGTAAACTACCCCAAAAGACGGTTGGGTTCTGCATCCACCTCGGTAAGGATAATTATGATGAAGATAGCCTAAATAGGTTGGCTGAGTACGGGATTTCCTTTCCATTTATGAATGTTTCATTTACTGAAATAAACCAGGAAATAAATAATAGAAAAGACTCGTGGTTTATGATGTTTTGTGGGGAGCCGGAAGTTTAGCAGCAGTGCCGGGATACCGCGAACCAGGTGCTGTTATATACTGCTGCGAAAAGGAAAGCCAAAAAAAATGGATGATCGTGATAGAAGCCAAC
>JBASML010000070.1:0-4289 GCA_049656845.1 Syntrophaceticus sp. | reverse complement strand
GAATAAACTCTGATGCAAAAGCAGGTAGCTGCTCCGCATTAACTAGCAATTGATGCCGGATATGCCCTAACATCATTTTTTACAGAGCAGAACTATGTTTTTATAGTGATTGAAAAGTGATAATATTTTTCTGCTTTTTCTTATATAATTCAGCTATATTTTAGCGGTAAGTTCCGTACTCTTTAGTAAACTCCACCCACACCTTTAACAGTTCCATTTTTGTTTCATCTAAAACTGAACTACAGCCCATGATAAAACCGCCACCTCTACCGACAACATCAATTAACTTTTTGGAATATTCTTTTATTTGCTCGGGAGTACCCGTCTGCAGCAGTGAAACTGGCATACCCCCAATAAGGCACATGGTATCTCCAATTGTTTCTTTTGCCTTAAACAGATCAGTACGATCAAAATACCCAGCAGTTTTACCTTTCGGCAACTCTGCCAGATACTTAAGACGTTCATTATAGGTACCCTCATAGAAGGGACAGGGTATCAAGCCGGCATCAACAGTTGCCAGCATAACCTTTTTTAAGGATGGCCAGTAGAACTTTTCGAAATGTTTTAATGACATGAAACCATCTGAACCCTCCCCCTCTTTATGGAGCCCACTTTTCCACAACCCATCTATATGTTATTATGTCTATACATATTTTAGGGAATGGGACTGCTATTTTTAGAAGGGGAAACCAGTAAGGGTTCCCCTTCTATTAAGAACTTATTCTCGCTTAGAACATCTTTTTGCTCATTCTGCCGATAGATTCACTCACTGCCTCGTATACACCTGGAAATGAACTATAATCTCCGCCCTGGGTTAAGCAGGGAATGAAATATAACTTTCCGCAATTTCTGCAAGCTCTCTCTACTTCTCTATCGATTATTTCTTGTGTCCAATCAGGGAAATCAATAACTCCACTGTCAAGGTCTCCCATGAAGGAGATTTGTTTCCCATATTTCTTAATAAGCTCGGGAGTGTTGTTGGTTGTCATGACTCCCTGCCAAATATCAACTCCCATTTCAATCATATAGGGCACCAGATTGGCTGCATAACAATCTGCGTGGTGAACAATTAGTTCGACACCATTATCTTTATAGAAACCATATACTTTCTTGTAAGCTGGTAGTATGAATTCTTCAAACATTGCAGGAGACATGAAGGAAGATCTTTGGCTGCCCCAGTCATCATGATGGAAGACAGCATCAGGATGAAGACGATTAACTATCTCATTTGCAAAGGCTAACTCATATTCAGTAATGTAATCGATAAGCTCATGCATTGCTTCAGGTTCTTCATAGAAAGCCGTTAATGCATCTTCCATACCCATAAGGTGGTGGGTCATTTCAAAAATGCCAGGAGCATAAAATGCTGTTGCAAATTTTTCGCTACGATCCACAGAATTTGCATGTTTTACTGCTGCAGCCCAATCCTCATCTGCTGTTGTAATAACAGGCGCTTTAACATATTTTCTCCACTCTGTGATATCCTTTAAAACTTTGTGTTCGTCGTCATGCACAGGGAACTGGCCGATCTGTCCTTCAGGCCACCTGAAGGTAATACCCCAATTATTCGTTACCTCTTTCCCCGGTTCACAAAAACGATCTAATGGGGTTTCATAGATTATATCCATAAATTCAAACTGTTTAACAAAACGATCCGGATTTCCACCGTTAATAGTTTCCATTAAATTCTCTTTTATTGTTAACATATATTCACCCTCCTTTCTTTTTTTTAGGAAACTAACTGTTTGGCCTTTACAACAGCGCTTCCTGCATCAGGAGCATACCCATCTGCACCGATCTCTACCGCAAACTCTTCTGTTATAGGGGCACCCCCTACGATGATCTTGAAACCGTTTAAGTCGCTTTCTTTGAGTGTTTTTACCGTTTCTTTCATTGCTGGCATTGTTGTTGTGAGAAGGCCTGAAAGTGCAACTAGTTTTACTTTTTCATTTTCTTTGACTGCATCTACAAATTTTTGTATTGCTACATCTGTACCAAGGTCGATAACCTCAAAACCATTGCTTTCGAGCATCAAGGCAACTAAGTTTTTACCAATGTCATGCAGGTCGCCTTCAACTGTACCTATGATACATGTGCCAAATGAAGATGAGCTGTCACCTGCAAGATGTGGTTTCAGTACATCAACACCTTTTGACATTGCTTTTGCTGCGATAAGCATTTCAGGCACAAAAATTTGGCCTTGGGAAAACTTATCACCCACTATACCCATTGCATCAATCATCACCTGAAGGATATCTTCTGCACCAATTCCTTCATCCAGCGCTTCCTGTACCACCCCTGCAATTAGTTTTGATTTACCTGTTTCCACCATGGTCTTTACTTCTTGCAACTTTGACATTTAAATACCTCCTTTTTTTGTTGTTTACTCTTAATTTCTTGGGCCAAATATTCCATCTCTGTAGGCTCTTATGTATTCCACGCAGTACTCGTCCATGCCCAGCAGTGCTTCGGTCGCAAAGATCATACCCATTAAATCTCTGTTTAATGGATCAATTATTCCGCTATCCATACCCGCACTCATTGCTAGAACAATGAAACTTTGATTGACCAATTTACGAACAGGCAGGTTAAATGAAATATTGCTAGCACCACCTGTCACATGGATGGTCGGATACTGCGATTTTATTTCCCTGATTACATCCAAAACTGTATTGATCCCATCTTCTGATGTGCAAAGCATTTGTACTAGTGGATCAATATGTAAGCGAGATGGATCAATGTTATATTCCTCTGCTTTTTTCATAATGGCTGCAAATACTTCTAGTCGTTTTTGCGCATCCTGGGGAATGCCCTTATTATCATTTAAGAGTGCAATACATTCCCATTGCGTATCAGCTATTATCGGGAATATCACATCAATCTTGTTGCCCTCCATAGATACTGAATTTACAATTCCGGGCTTGTTGCAGAATTTAATAGCTTCTGCACAGGTATGGACATTAGGGCTGTCAACGGCAACGGGTTTATCTGTCACCTCCTGTACCAGATCAATGAGCCACTTCATTGTTTCGAGCTCAATGCTGTCTTCAACCGATGCACAGACATCTATATATGCTGCACCTGCATCTGCCTGAGCTTTAGCAAGGTTTTTAATGAAGTCTGCATCATGATCTGCAATTGCTTGAGCTACGGAAGGAATTGAACCATTGATTTTTTCACCGATAATGATCAAGACCCCTTACCTCCTTTTTGTTTTGGGTTGAGTGATTTTATTTAGGTGCCAAGTTAAAATTCTGAATAGAGAGTTAGTATTGTTCATATGTATATACATCTATATTTATATATAATATATACTTAAAATATTGTCAATGGAAAAATGATCATTTTTTTAGATTCGAACCTCCTGTCTCAATTACCAGTTTAACTTAATATAATGTATATACATCTTTACATATATATTTTATTGTATTATAATAAAAAAAAGCTTTAAAGAAAGGGTGAGTTTTTTTGAAAGTCTCAGAAATTGAAGTCCCTACAATGGTTGAGCCAACTGAGTTCAAGTACGATTACCCTACAACACCAAAAGAAAACATTATGCGTTTTTACAATCATGAAAAACCGATTTGGATGGCAAACCCAATAAGAAGCTCGCAGATGGTTTTATGTCCAGCAAATCAAGATATGCCTAATAGAATGGACGGTGAAGCTGAAGATTGGTTTGGTACTAAATACGTATTTTCGCCTACATATGGAACTCCTACTCCTGTATCTGGCATGTTAAAGGACATTTTGAAATGGAAAGATGAAGTTAAATTCCCAAATCTCGACGATTATGATTGGACAATTGGCGTTGAGGATTTTAAGAGAGATCCAGATCTAGCACTTATGACCCAGTACGGAAATGGTATTTGGGAAAGGCTTCATATACTAATGGGTATCGAAAATGCACTGATTAGCATGATTGAAGAACCTGAAACATGTAAGGAATTCTTCATGGCAGTATCAGACCTTAAAATTGACACATTTAATAGAATGTATGAACAATATCCATTTGATTATGTTGTCTATAATGATGACTGGGGAACCGCAAAAGACGCTTTTTTCTCACCAAAACTCTGGGAACAAGTTCTTTTTGAACCAACCAAAAAACTGTTCGATGCTTTTAAGGCCAAAGGTGTTAAAATCTGTCTCCACAGCTGCGGACACATAGAAAAATTTGTCCCGTACATGGTGGAGCTAGGAGCAGATGTGCTTCAAATTCAGCCAATTAATGACATAGCTTGGATTTTAAAAAATTACGGTGATAAACTTTCCGTTGAATATACAAC
>JBASML010000069.1:0-8109 GCA_049656845.1 Syntrophaceticus sp. | reverse complement strand
GCAGCCACAACCTCTGCACGGCCATCTGCCACTCGATTATGTGTCTGAAAAACACCTGCAGCCACCTTGACCAATTTTCCCGCATGCCCCCACAAAACAAGTTGCTGAAAACCACGACGCTGGCATTCTTCCAAAATAAAACCAATAAAGTTGCTGGTCATAATCACTGCCTCAGCAGGGACTCCGATGCTCTCCACAGCACATCTTACACCACGCCGTCCAGGAGTAAGCAGCAAAACCTTGCACCCGGCACACTTAGCTATCTCCAGCTGAGGAATCAGGGCCATTTTAAAGGCCTCCTCAGACATAGGCTCTACAATCCCGGTCGTCCCCAGGATAGAAATACCACCCACAACCCCCAGCTGGGGGTTCATGGTCTGTTTGGCCAATCTCTCACCATCAGGAACACTTATAGTCACCTCTGCCCCACACTCCAGGGGCAGCACTGCTCCTACATTTTCCTGGATCATCCCTCAGGGTACAGGATTGATGGCCGGCTGGCCCGGAGAAACCGCAAGGCCTGGTTTGGTGACCACACCAACACCCTTACCACCCCGGACTACCACTCCCTCTGGTAGAAACCTTGCTGATGCCTCAATGCGCGCCCCATCTGTGACATCTGGGTCATCACCACCATCCTTGATCACCCAGGCTTTAGCCTGCTCACCACAGCGCTCAATGCCCTTAATCTCAACGGAGAGATTCTCTCCTCCCGGTAAAATGACCTCTACCTCTTTGGGTTCCTGCCCCTTAAGCGCCAGTACTGCGGCCTGTCCGGCAGCTGCAGCACATGTGCCTGTGGTGTAACCACGGCGCAGCAGTTTCCCCTGATGCCACCTGTAAGCATTTGGGGAGTCTTTCCGCTCCGGAATCCTGCTTAATAGCTCCTTTACGCTTTTCGCAGGTGCACCCTCTTCAAAACAACCTTTTCTGGCCAACTCCTCAGATAGTTCAAAGAGCAGCGGCCTGGATAGTTCCGCTTCCTGGAGAACCCCTTGGTCATAGAAGATTTCCAGTGGGGTGCCCTCACTGATCACCTGGCCATCCTTCATCACAAAGATATAATCTGCCCAAGAATAGGCCATATCCACATCATGGGTAGAAATAATTACAGTTACCCCCCGCTCATTACACAGGGTTAAAATCTCCATAACCTGCCTGGCGTGTTTGACATCCAGCCACGCAGTAGGCTCATCACAAACCATCACTTCAGGCTGCATAGCTAAAATATCCGCGATAGCCACCCGTTTTTTCTGCCCATAGCTCAAAAAATGGGTGGGCTTGTCTTGAAGATCTAATATTCCTGTATCCTCCATGGCTTGGCGAACCCGCTGCTCTGTAACTTCCCTGGACAACCCCAGATTTAGTGGGCCAAAAGAGACCTCCTGTTTCACACTTGATGAAAACAGCTGTGTATCCGGGTCCTGAAAAACGATCCCCACCTTTTTGCGGACATCCAACAAAGAGGTATGGTTATAGCGCACCTCCTGACCTGCCACATAAACCTTTCCCTTATCAGGTTTGATCAACCCATTAAAATGCAGGAACAGGGTTGTTTTCCCGGCCCCATTGGGGCCCAGGAAAGCGATCTTCTTTCCTGCCGGAATCCTGATGTTTATTCCTAGCAAAGCCTTTGTACCATCAACATAACTGAATTCTAGGCCATGTGTCTCTATAGCTGCTCTGTTATTCACTCCAGGCACACCTCCAACCAAAGGGCAATAAAAATTACTATTAATAACAGCTGTCAAATCAACAGGCCAACAAACACCAACAGCAAATCTAGACAAGCAATTAAACAGAGATTCTTCTTGGACAGATGAAATGTTCTATCCAACACCTGAAGCTGCCCTGTATAACACCTTGATGAAAGAGTCATATAAAGCATCTTGGCGTTATAAAAGGATTTACTGAACAGGTTAGATAACAGCTGGCCCAGTGAATAATAAGATCTTTTCCAGGTGGCATACCCCCAGCGGGAAGCCTGTGCTGTATAAATCCGGTCAGCTGTTTCCAATAACACAAAAATATAGCGATAAGTGATCGACATCAACTCGATCACCAGGGGAGGGACTTTGAGCTTCCCTAGGACCGAAAGGATCTCCACCATCGGTGTCGTCAAGGAAAGAAAATAAAGGCAAGAGACTGCTCCCAGTGACTTCAATAAAAGCTCACCTGCCTTATACAGGCCATCTAAAGTCACCCCAACCATACAGCTACCAATCTTGATCCCCCATAATAGGATCGCACTATCTCTGGTAATGCTTACCGCTACAGCAGCCACTCCTGCCACCAAGAAAAATAAGGGCACCAACATCAGTTTTCCAAAAAAACCGCCTGGTATTTTAGCCAAATAAACTGTTGCTGCGGTCATAATCAACAGAACCAGCAGAGAGATAAGTGGTGATGAAAAGATGAGGCAGATCAACATGGTCAGGCCAGCCATCATGATTTTTTCTGCTGGGTGGATGCCAGATAATCTATTGGTGTACGCGTACTGGTCTATTTTAAGCAAATATGTCAACTCCTTGACCGCAACGAATTATATTTGTATATTGGCCAGCCCTCGGGAAACCTTCAGAGCAGTACAAATCACAGACCCCCGAAGGCTAGCCATTTAAAAGGGATGGCATCTAACTTTTAGATGTGCTCACCTGTCCTGGAACTCCATTTTTTGCTTTCTCATTCTCTTTTCTGCCTTTCACAAAGCCAAAGTAATACCCAATAAATCCAGCACCGATGGCTGCCTGTAAAGCAAAAAGCAGGCTTTCGACTTCACCGCTGGGTGGCTCCCAGAGGGATTCCAACCATGGCTCATACTCAGGCTGTACCTGGGTAATGGCTTCTTCCGCTTCTGCATCTGCTCCCTCAAACTCCGCATTTCCCTTGATCAAAAGAGGAAAAACAGCAATCAAGACCACCAGGATAATCAAAATAACGTTTTTAGCCTTCATTCCATTCAAGCCTCCTTAGCAGGCGCAGAAACAACTGCCAGTTCTTCCAACTCACGTTTGTTATAAACGCATATTAGGTTAAACAAGACGACCGTAAGCAACCCCTCACTGATGGCCAGGGGGATCTGAGTAACCGCAAAAATACCCATAAACTTCATCAATGACGCTGCAAAACCACCAGCCGGATCAGGGAAAGCCAGGGCTAGTTGAAATGAAGTGGTGACATAGGTCAGCAGGTTTCCCAGAGTAGCCGCCAGAAATACCCCCAACCATGTTGGGGCCTTCAACTTCTGGCAGAGCCTGTAGATAAAATAAGCAACAATAGGGCCTACAACCGCCATAGAAAATGTATTGGCCCCCAAGGTACTGATCCCCCCATGAGCTAAAAGCAGTGCCTGGAAGATTAGAACAATACACCCCAGCACACTCATCGCTGTTGGCCCAAAGAGAATCGCCCCTAGTCCTACCCCAGTCGGATGAGAGCAGCTGCCGGTTACAGAGGGAATCTTCAATGCAGACAAAACAAAAGCAAAGGCAGCCACAACTCCCAGCAGCATCTTTACATCTGGACTTTTTTCAACTGTTTTACTAATGGATTTAAACCCCATTACTAAGAAAGGAATGGCCAATACACCCCAGAGAATACACCACTTCAGCGGCAAAAAACCCTCCATGATATGCATGGCATAGGCAGTCAGGGGAGAGTTGATCAAAACAAATAACACAGCCAGTGTTAGCAATAACTTCTTATTTTGTCTGAGCATCTTCCTCCATGCAAGAAGCACAACCAATCACTCCTCTTAATTTTTTCAACAACTATTTAAAGCTCACAACATCCATAATATTCCCGCACCGGCACTTGCCGGTTTGACAATCTGTGTAGTGATAAAAAAAATTCAGTCCTACGGACTGAAACTGAAGGTCATTGAACTCACCTCCCTATCCGCGTAGGGTTTAGCAGTGCATTGGGACAGGCAGGTTTCCTGGCTCGGGTTCATCGCTGTTTCCGCTCCTTCCCAAAAGGATGCCTATCTATAGACATCTCTTAAGGTGGACTACTGCGGACAGTCTCCCCCTCACAGTGGCGGGACCGCACCTTTTCACCCTTCACTTTGAAGTCCTGGGTGTTCGGTTTCCCTTTTCAGCCCGTTGACCGGGCCACCTGTTCCCCTATTAAGTTGGTTTTATTGATTGATTAAATATTTATTCGTTGTTTTTGTTACAAATTCCTGCTCCAAAAGTTTCATAACTGCGCTTTTTGTCAAAGCAGCCATAAATAAAAAAACCCTTAACCATTTTAACACCGCAATATATGGTTTGATACTCTTGTAAGGCATGCCACATGCTGCGGTATTAGCCTGCACTCAAAACTATTTTCACAATCCGGCGCGTCCTGTGGCTGGTAGAATTTCATAGCAATTTTGCTCTTTTTGGCAACCCCTCTTAAAGTAGCACTCCATTTTCTGTCACATAGAGTCACCGGAAAACACCATCATCAATTAGACTTGATTAACCGAACCCGATCTCCAATGGATACCCACCCGCTGTGCACAACACGGCAAAAACGGCCTTCAGTAACCAGCGGAACCTTCCCATGGAAATTAAAGGTATGTGTCTCATCAATTACCTTGCCTATTTGAACCACCTCGAGCTCGGCACTGCCCATTAAAAGGTGAGCACCTAGAACCATCTCATTTACATCAATGCCCTTAATGGTGATATTTTCCGCAAAATCCCCTGGGGCCGCAGAAAAACCCCCCTCTGAAGCAACTTTTCCCATCACCTCGTGTGTAAGAACACTAACCTGCCTCTCTGTACCCGCATGGGCATCTCCTACCAACCCTTTACCCTTCTCTAGATACCCTTTTCCCACATTAATCTTTCCTGTACCCCGTTTTTCACTGATACAGACCCCAACAACCGTACCCTCCACCATTTTCACCCCTGTTATCATCACATTAGAACTAGATCATAAAAAAACAAAAATCATATTCCTCTGATACTGCCACACAAATGGCAAAACGCCTATCAAAAATATACCTATTAACTTTTATCGTCTGTCATGTAGGTATTTTACCACAAACTTTCCTCACTTTAGAACCCCTTGTTCTATAGCAATCCTGTTAACTCACTGACCAGCAATTGGTTCTTTTCTCTGCCTTTCACCGCTACCCGGATGTAATTTTCACCTAGATAGGCGAAATTGCTGCAATCCCTCACCAGGATCCCCTTCTGGGCCAGTTTATCTTTCACATATGAGGCAGTAAGGTTTTTACCTAATTCCAGCAGCAAATAGGGAGCCTCTGACGGATAGACTTTAACCCCATTCACTGCAGACAAGGCTTCTTCGAACCACCTCCGCTCCTGCTCAACAAAGGAGCGTGTGCTATGGGCATACACCTCATCCTTCAATCCTTCTGCAGCTGCAGCCTGGGCAAGGGAGTTGACCTGCCAGGGGGGCTGGAACCTGCTTAAAAACGCGGTAGTCTCCGGGTGGGCAACCCCATAGCCAACCCGCAGCCCTGGGATGGAAAAGAATTTTGTCAGAGACTGCAGCACTAAAAGATTTTTGTTGACTTCAGTTTTCAGAGCAGCACTCAATTCCCTCCAGCATTTATGAAAGATCAAAAAAGACTCATCCACGACGACAAAAATACCCTCAGCAGCACAGAATTCAAGAAAAGGCTGCAGGATATCTTGAGGAAGCAGGTTACCTGTAGGATTGTTAGGGCTGCAGAGAAAAACCATATCCACACCACTGGCAGCCTTGATAAGCGCACTTAGCCTGGGCAGAAATCCCTTTTCCCGGGCCAGGCGGAACAGCTTTAAGTTTGCTTGAAAAACACGAGCAGCGATCTCATACTCCCGGAAGGTGGGTCCCGGGATTAAAACGGTGCGAGGGCGTAGGGCCTGCAGCACCATGTAAATTAGTTCTACTGCACCATTGGAAAAAATCAAACTATCTGGAGAAATATCGAGCTGTAATGCATATTCTTCCTTCAATGTCTTGCAGTACGGCTCAGGGTAAACCGTTACATACCTGAGCCCATTCACCACAAGGGTGCGCACCCCCGCTGGAGGCCCTAAAGGGTTGACATTAACACTGAAATCAATGATCTTTTCTGGATCCAGCCCGTATTTTGCTGCCATCAGTGTCAAATTACCTCCATGTTGGTGCATTACAATACCCCCCATCCTTTCACACCATCCTTAGGTAAAACCGGGTAACGCGGGCCTCCCCCTACCAGCTCCAGCGGATAGTAGGCCTCAACCTCCGGAAAATATTTGATAATACTGTTTACCAGGGAACTATCCCTTTCCCTTCCAGGTGAAACCAGTACCCCGACTACAGTGCCGCTGTGGGCAACATTAACCCCATAAGCTCCATGTCTTGATGTAAAATCAATCAACTCTTCCAGGCGCGGCTTAGGAAGGATCCCTTGATTGGCCAAGGCGCTTAATGTCGCCCCTTTGCCCAGCAAAACTGGATCTTTCCTGGCTATCCCGGCTTTAACAAGTTCAATGGCTTGCCCTACCATAGACTCATTGGATCTATTCCAAGAAGGCAGGTCAGCACGCCTGTTGAACTCCAAAGTATCCACAACCCCGCCGAAATCCAGGGCTATGATCCCCAAGGGGAAAGCATCACCCAACTCCTCATACAACATCCCCCGCACATGATCAAAAAGAACAATCCCTGGAAAGAAGGTGGCATCAGATGGCTCGATCTCCAGTGCTATATCAGCTATCTCTCGAAGATCAGGTTTGATCTTGAGGGCTGCAGCAACTGCAAAGCATCCAGCAGCCAGATCCGCGGTGCTGCTGGCCATCCCCTTGCCCATAGGAAGAGAAGAAACCACATCCAGGGCAACACCATAACCGGAAAATCCTTTTTGGTCCAGCATCCTGCGAACTGCCTGATATGTTTTTAATCGGTTAACAGGATAGTCATCTTCCAGTGTACTCCCCAGGAGCACAGTAACCCGACTGTACCAGTTAACCGGACAGGAAACCAGAAAATTGGTTCCATTCACTGTCCCCTGGACCAATTCCCCGCAGGAACCAGGGACCAGCGAACACCCCTCTAATATCACCAAGCCATCCCCCACTTTACGAGCAAAACTAGACCAATATAAAGAACAAGAAATAATACATAGGTTCCGTAAATCAACTTTCTAGCGATTATAATCTGCTCCTTTTGCAGCGGTCTTACCGGATCACCAAGATATGGCCTCCTTGATGGTATACCCTGATAGTAATTGGTTCCACCCAACTGAACACCCATTGCTCCCGCAGCCGCGGCCTCCGGGTAACCACTATTAGGGCTCGGGTGATTCCTTCTATCACGCCAGGTAATAGAGATAGCCCCACGCCAATCGAGTTTTAGCAAAAAGGCACAAACCACAACCAGAAGTGCTGTCAGGCGTGCCGGCAGATAATTAACAACATCATCCAATTTGGCGGCAAACCAGCCGAAATCACAATACCTTTCATCCTTGTAGCCCAGCATAGAGTCATGGGTGTTAACCATCCGGTAGGCTAAAGCTAGAGGTGCACCCCCGATGGCAAAATAGAAAAGCGGGGCAATAATCCCGTCAGAGATATTTTCCGCCACAGTTTCTACAGTGGCCCTGGTAATCCCTGCCTCATCAAGGTTGCTGGTGTCTCTGCCCACAATCATACCTAACTTTTTTCTGGCCTCTGCCAAATTCCCCTTTTGCAGAAACTCAAAGATCTCCAGGGCTGCTTTATCCAAGCTGCGCACAGCAATTGTACACCAGAGGAAAATTCCCCCGATAATGACAGCAGCAATTGGGACACTTTTCTCCAGTTCTGACAGCAGCAGATATGCTATTATGTAAACCAACACAACATTGAACAGTACAAGAGTAGTCCCTGCCAGGCGTTTACGCCAGGGTGGTGCCCCTTTTCTATAAACAAGGCCTTCACCCTTGTGGATCCACCTACCTGCTAGAGCAACCGGGTGGTAGGGTGTCTGAGGGTCACCCACCAGCAGATCCAAAGCCACCGCCAGCAAGAGGGTTGCTACAGCTATTATTCCAAACATACCCCTTCCCCTTTTCCCAAGCGTGACAGGTGGACTGTCATTTTAGACAGCATCATTAAAAAATTTAAACCCCGGCCATTACAAGAC
>JBASML010000068.1:0-2540 GCA_049656845.1 Syntrophaceticus sp. | reverse complement strand
CTTTTTGTCCTTGCTGCTCTTGGCAAAAAAATCACCCCAAGGTAACCAATACCACAACAGCATATTTGTGTCAATACCTCCGTCCCTCCGTCTATGCCGTCTATGCTGTGTCAATACCCCCGTCCCTCCGTCACCCCTCCTTCACCTAAATGGAAGGAATAAGCTGATCAATGTTGTACTATATGATCAGAGGATTTTAACAAGAATCTTGCCGGCCGTTTTTATCGGCCTAATAGAACTGTCATATCATAGAACTTTTTGATAAAAGTTAAAGAGAGAGGGGGTTTATTTATGGAAAATAAGGACGATATCCCCTTTCAACAAAACCTGGATATTATTCAACCACTGCTGGAGAACTTAAGTACTACTTATGAGAGTTGGATTAAATATGTAAACTCTTCAGGGGCCTATATTAGTACTCCTATCAATAAACAACAATGCAATTTCTGCCGTTTAATTCGCAGTCATCCTGTGGGTTATCAACGATGCCGGGAAACGGCCAAAAAGTGTGTTTACCTTAATCCCAAAAAACACCATTTATTCTCTTGCCATGCGGGTTTATATGTGCTTACTGTTCCTCTACAAGGTGAAGAAGGGTGTGTCGGAGCGTTGGCAACAGGAGAGCTTAGAATAGACACCGGCACTCAAGATGCAAGACAGGTTTTACAAAAAGTTGCTGATTTGAATTTGCAAGACGAGCGGTTGCTAGCATATTATGAGGAAATACCGGTTAAAAAGCGTGAAAATGTGCTGCTGCTTGGTGAGACACTTTATGCTATGAGCAATTGTTTTTTTAGGTTGGGAGCCACTGAAGCCAAAATTCAGCAGGCGGAGACAGAAAAAGCATTACTAAACTCCGAGTTGCGCGCGCTCAGCTATCAGATTAATCCTCATTTTCTATTTAACACTCTCAATACAATTCAGATGTTATCTGTTATAGAAGGAGCCGAAAAAACAACGGATATCATTAATGCCTTGAGCAGTTTGTTGCGGGCCAGGCTTAATGATAGTGACCTCTTAACTTCTGTAAAAGAAGAGATGGATGTCGTAAAGAATCTCCTTATCATCCATAAAACACGTTTTGAAGACAGGATTCAGATTGTAATAGATATTCCCTGTGCTATCCTAGATGCCCAGATACCTACATTATCACTACAGCCGCTGGTGGAAAATGCGCTTACTCACGGATTGGAACCCGATGAAGGGGTCGGGTGTCTGGAATT
Organism: Syntrophaceticus sp.; assembly: GCA_049656845.1. Classification (GTDB taxonomy): domain Bacteria; phylum Bacillota; class DSM-12270; order Thermacetogeniales; family Thermacetogeniaceae; genus Syntrophaceticus. The sequence continues at coordinate 1,317 of JBASML010000068.1, read as the reverse complement.
ACAGGCAGAAACACAGGGAGAAAATTTAATATTTTATGTAAGGGATAACGGTGTCGGGATGACACCTCAAGAATTAAAAAAAATATTAGAAAATCTCGATCGAGAGGAATTGTCCGGCGAAGTGAGTGAAATTGGGATCATCAATGTTCACACACGCTGCCGTGCACTTTATGGTAAAGATTATGGTGTTAGCATAAAAAGTGAAAGGGACCGGGGAACGGAAGTGACGCTTCGGATTCCTTTCATTAGGTGAGGTCGTGACGAAGTGAAGATTTTACTGCCAGATGATGAGCCTATTGTCCGTCGTGGGCTCAGACAGATGATTGCAAATTTCAATTTTTCCTTTACCATTATTCTAGAAGCGGGTACAGGTCAGGAGGCAGTAGTTTTAGCGAAACAGTATCGACCAGATATTGTTTTGCTGGATATTAAAATGCCTGGTCAAGACGGTATTGCTGCTGCCAAGAAGATTATGCAACTAAATCCCCAAACCAGGATTATTTTTTTAACGGCATATGCATATTTTAATTACGCCCAGGAGGCAGTTCGCTGTGGAGCAAAAGATTACCTTGTCAAACCTGTACATCCAGAAGATCTGAGGCAAGCAATCATTATTTGTCTTGAGGAAATTGAGGCGTTCCGGTTAACAGTGACCTGTCCAAGCAATTTGACCAGGTCTCAGCAATATGTCAAATCAGCAGTTGACTATGTTGTGAAGAATTATATGAAACCGCTTACACTTGAGGATGTGGCACAACAGGTTCATCTTAGTCCGGCCTATTTTTCCTATCTGTTCAGCCGGGAGCAGGGACAAACATTAACGGAGTTTCTCACAACAATAAGATTAGAAAAGGCCAAAGAACTGCTTAAAACCAACTCCGTACTTTCCATCTCTGATATCGCCGAACAGGCAGGCTATGAAGATGCCAATTATTTTTCACGTCTGTTTAAGAAAAAAACCGGCACCACACCTGGACTTTATAGAAAAAAGCATAAAGTTACAAGATAGAGTAAAAATATCTGCCTGGACTATCTGTACCGGAAAAACCGGTATTTTTTTATGTCTTTTTTATGGATCTTCGATATGTTGATCAATCAGCCCAAAAATAGTCCAGAAACATGACAAGAATGTGCAGTGAATATAGAAGGTGGGTGTTATTAGAATATAAGTAAGGAATAAATGCCTTGTATCATTAAGAAGGTGGGGAAAGGAGAGGTTGTTTTGGCTGCGGATTCGGAGTTGTCTGAACCTGAGATGAGGGGTTTTAAAAAGGTGAGCAAGAATTTTGCACAGTCCTGGTTCGCTGCTGTTATGGG
>JBASML010000067.1:0-1759 GCA_049656845.1 Syntrophaceticus sp. | reverse complement strand
ACGGTTTCCCAACTGGCTCCCCAGAGACCGCCCATCAGCCAAACAACAAGGTCTTTTAAGGCTTCGTTGTCAGAAAAATACTTGAGGGCAGATACACCTGCCTGGAAAAGATAGCCCAGTGCAACTCCCGCCAGTATTAGAGTCTCGGGGATAGCGCCCTTGATCTTGGCTATGCCGTAGATCAAAAGCATAGTAATTGAGCCGAAGATAAATGAATTGACAACAATAATGTACTTTCCTGCTACGATAAATTTACTCCCGAGAATGCTTGTCCCCAATACAATTGCTATGGCAGCTCCTAATGATGCGCCGCTGGATAGTCCCAGTGTAAAAGGGGATACCAGTGGGTTGCGTAAAACCCCTTGCATAACCGCACCTGCCCCTGCCAAACTGAGACCGGCAAGCATTGCCAGGAATATTCTGGGAAGCCTTAGGTCCATCACAATTGTCTCTGCGAGGTCGCTGACAGTTGCCAAATGCAAACCAGGAATAACCTTGTTTAAAATTACACGGGCAACATCAGCGACACTAATACCTGCCACTCCGGTAGCTGTGGCTACCAAGACTATTACAATAAGTAAGATAAACAGGAACCCTAAAAAAGTTAATTTTCGTCCGGTGGAGTGTTGATATAAATCCTCAAGTTCAGCAATGCCAGCTGCTTCTTCGGTGGTTACGGAAACACTCAATGTAATCTACTCCCGAGAAAAATTTCAGTTTAATGGTAATATATACAAGCAGTATTTTTGCTTTTGACCATCCCCTTAATAAAACAAAAAACCACAAAAGCCTCTCCTTCATAGAGAAAAGCCTTCGTGGCCTGTCTTTATCATGTGAACTTATATTTATACTATAAAAGCTTACGGTCCTGGGGTTGGCACCCTTCACGGATACATTTTTCTCCAGGATTTATACGTTACTTACAATTATTCACCAAAAATGTTCTTTCTCCTGCTATCATTGTAAATAATTCTAATCTGTCACCTCATGTTGACAAATGTATGGGTTTATTATGCTTAATATACCGATAATCAAAAGTATAACCACCTAATATATTCCTCACTTATTTCTCCCTTTTTTCTTCTCATATATATTCTCCATGGAATGCTGGCCACGCTGAGCTTGGATATAAAGCGACCTCCAACCCTCCCCTATCATGCTGCGGTGGAGTTCTGAAGCCCCTTCTTTTTTTGCTCTTGCCAGGTAATTCTGGATTGCCCCATAGAGTGCATCACAGGCATAACTGGCAGCATGCAGCTCATTCGGTGGAAGACCGTCGTCAAAAGCGTGACAGGGGGTTCTTCGCATTTTACTAGACAGCAGACACCTAAATAAAAACCACGCAAACTTCACCTGCTTCGATAAAGATGGAGATAAGCGTGGTTCGAGATCTGAATCTTATTTACTGCCCGTTAAGACTTCTGTTCATATTTGAATCCCCTAACCAAAACAATAGGTGTACCAGCGTCAGCAGAACCGGCGACAAGATCAGCCAGTGTCCCGATAATACTGGTAGCACTTCTAGGAGTTGTACCCAGACTCTCGTCTACCGTTTCTCCCTCCCTGTTCTCCAGGTAGGCGATAATTTCCTCTTTAGAGTACCCCTTGCTGTAAAGGGTATCTACCACAAGCTTCAACTTGGAACCACCGCGCAATCCCGCACTTTTAAGGCCGCTGCTTACCCCGATTGCTGGATGAGGATCAGCCAGTTCGTAGATCCCTGTATCAGGATCTTTGTACGCACCATCTCCAAAAATGA
>JBASML010000066.1:0-2244 GCA_049656845.1 Syntrophaceticus sp. | reverse complement strand
TTCTGGTGTTACCCTAACATAAAAAGTACCTTCAGGATAAACTATGACAAGAGGTCCAACTTCACAGAAACCATGACAGTCAGTTTCTACAAGTTTTACTTCTTGATCAAGTTTCTTTTTTTCCAGTTCCTTAGCGAAGGCTTCCCTTACCTGCTCGGAACCCGAAACAGAACAATTCTTGCCCCCGCAAACCAAAACATGGGCTCTAACAAACTGCAACTTTAATCCCCTCCTTCCATATAGATTTTGCTCATACTTCCTCAAAGCGAGCAATTACAAGATCTTCAACTATATTGCCGTGCATAACATGGCCCACAATAATCCTTGCTGCATCAGATGGAGTAACCTTACCATAGGTAATACGCTGTTCACCTGGACGCTGAACATCCACTAAAGGCTCCTGTTCACACATCCCAATACAGCCAGTTTGAGTAACTTTAACCTGTAAATTGCGATTATTGATTTCTTCCAAAAGAGCAGCCATCACATCCCGTGCTCCGGCAGCAATACCACAGGTCCCCATCCCGACAATAATCCTTGTCTCCTCAGCGGTACGAGCTGCAATTTTCTGTTGGGCTTCCTCACGGTATTTTATTAATTCTTCTCTGCTGGTCATTTTCATGGTCTTCCACCGGGCCTTTACCGGCACAAGGCCGCTGCCCTGCTTTAATAGCGCGGCAGAACCTGGTGAATTCACCTCCCTTCTTTCTAAAGGGTTAATTTACTCATAACGATCGATTATGTTTCTAAGTTTATCTGGTGTCAAACGGCCATGAGTGTCATCATTGATCATGACGACAGGGGATAAGCCACAGCATCCTAAACATGCAACAGTTTCTAAGGTGAAACGTAAATCTTCAGTTGTTTCACCATTGCCAATGCCGAGCTCTTCCTGCATCCTCTCAAAAATCCTCGAAGCCCCACGAACATGGCAGGCTGTACCAAGACAAACCCTTACAATATTGCGCCCCCGAGGCTCCAAATGGAACTGCGCGTAAAAAGTAGCCACACCAAAAACACGGCTTGGCGGCAGCTTTAACTCGCGCGCAATCTGCAGGAGTACCTCTTTGGGCAGATACCCGTAAATTTCCTGTGCCCCCTGCAGTATAGGAATCAAAGACCCCTTTACGCCACGCCACTTTGCAAAAAGATCTTGCAATTCTTTCTCCTTCTGGACATCATCGACGGGTTGTGCACAGCCAGCTTCAGGCATTCAATCCCCCTCCCTTCTTAATATTACATTAAAATACCTGCTGTCAGGTCATAAATCCCCAACAACAGAGAATTACCCACTGAACACTGACACTAGGAATAATGACCGGTAGTTTGATTGAAGTGCTTATTTGAAAGCAAATTATAGGAAGATTGCTTCTACATAATATCTCTAGAATCTATTCGACAGCAAACCGAAAAAACCTCCTATAATGATGAAAAAATCCTTGAAGTATTTCAACTTACAGCAGCCTATAAGATTAACTTATGGATCTTATGGTTGATATTACCGCTTGAATTGATAACACAACAATGCCATAATTGCCTAAAAATAAAGAATATGCCGAATCCGTACTTTAGTCTCATGTACGGTACGGGGGAACCAATTCGGTACATGAAGTTATGTGTACCAGGGGTGAATCGTTTCCAGACTGGGGGAGAGCTGGAAACGTAGGGTGAGCCTTTCAACCGAACCCATCAGCTTACCCCGGAGGCAGAGAAAGGAGGAAGAGCATTGCGCAAGTTTTACCTGATCATTGTGGGATTGTTGATTGGGGTTCTATCCTTTACAGGAACCAGCTATGCAGCAAACTACACAGTTAAGCCCGGCGATACCCTTTACAAGATCGCCGTAAATAATGGTACAACAGTTGATACACTCACATCACTGAACAACCTCAACACTACAGTGATCTACCCAGGACAGGTGCTGCTGGTGTCAGGCAGTGGACAGGCTCCATCAGACAATACAACACCTGCACCTTCAACACAGCAGCAGTACACAGTACAGCCAGGGGATACTCTCTACCTGATCTCCAAGGCTTACGGTACTACAGTAGACACGCTCATGTCGCAGAAGAATCTGTCCTGCACGGTGATCTACCCAGGACAGGTGCTGCTGGTGTCAGGCAGTGGACAGGCTCCATCAGACAATACAACACCTGCACCTTCAACACAGCAGTACACAGTACAGCCAGGGGATACTCTCTACCTGATCTCCAAGGCTTATGGTACTACAGTAGACGCGCTCAT
>JBASML010000065.1:0-3422 GCA_049656845.1 Syntrophaceticus sp. | reverse complement strand
CCTATTCTGGATGAAATGCTGGATGCGGCTGTTTTGGATGTTGGTGGAGGCAGGGTTGCCTTTACCACTGATTCCTTTGTGGTGGACCCTATTTTCTTTCCTGGTGGGGATATCGGCACCATCGCTGTCTGTGGGACGGTTAATGACCTGGCTGTGAGTGGTGCAGAGCCCCTCTATCTGAGTGCTGGGTTTATTATCGAAGAAGGTTTTCCCATTGCGGATTTGCGACGCATCGTGCAGTCTATGGGTCAGTCCGCGCAGAAAGCAGGCGTTCATATAGTCACCGGGGACACTAAAGTAGTTGGCAGGGGGAGTGCAGACAAGGTTTTTATCAATACAGCCGGAATTGGTGTGATCCCTGAAGGCAGGTTTCTTTCTCCAAAGCGGATGGAGCCCGGTGATGTTGTTCTGATCAGCGGCACCATGGGAGATCATGGCTTGACCATCCTGGCCCAGCGGGAGGGGCTGTCTTTCTCTACACCTGTAGAGAGTGATTGTGCTCCCCTCAATCGGATTGCTAAAGCGATCATGGAAGCCGGTGGGGATGGTGTCAGGTGTATGCGTGATCCCACCCGCGGTGGTCTGGCTACTACCTTAAATGAGCTTGCTGTGCAGGGCAGAAAGGGGATCCTGATTCAGGAGGAGAAGATTCCACTCCGCCGTGAGGTAGTAGGGGCCTGTGAGATGCTGGGGATTGATCCCCTTTACCTGGCCAATGAGGGCAAGGTGATTGCAGTTGTAGCCGCGGAAGTAGCAGACAGTGTCTTAAAGGCGATGAGAGATCTGCCGGAAGGGAATGGTTCTGTGGAGATCGGTCAGGTGCTCGGCGAGGAGGAAGGCCTGGTGCTTTTGGAAACCGACCTCGGGGCAACAAGGATTTTAGGAATGCTGGAAGGGGAGCCTTTACCTAGGATATGTTAAAAATCTATCCTCAAGAAGCAAAAGCAAAAAATTCTTATCCGCAATTATGGCCACCCTGGGGATTTGTGGATATTGTGGCTATTTTAATATTTATTTTTCTGTTTAGTGTTTTTTTCTCTGTTTTCGGCCTTGATCTAGCGAACTGGGTACTGTCATGTTTTCCGGGGATAGGCAGTATCGAAGTAGCTGTTGCTGTTACGGGAGGTTTCCTCCAGGGAATACTGATGGTGATTTTTGTTCTGGCTGCTGCATCAATGAAAAAAGCTCCCCTGACAGCCCTTGGATTTGATAATTTTGACTGGCGCAGCCTGTTTGTTTATGGGATTGTCGGGGGAATGGGTGTATTCTTGCTGGTTACTGTTATTATGGCCATTATTATTTCTCTCTTTCCTCAACCCCCACAGCCTCAACCCATTGCTGAAATAATCTTAAATGCCCGGGGTTGGGGGCAGATCCTTCCACTGCTGCTGTTGGTAAGTGTTATTGCACCTCTGAGTGAGGAGCTGTTTTTCCGTGGATTTATCTACCCAGTTTTGCGCAGCCGGTTTGGGGTGGCCTGGGGAATAACAGCTACAGCTTGTTTTTTCAGTCTCATACACTTTGACTTGATCCGCTTTATCCCTCTGGCTTTGGGGGGTGCCTGCCTCACCTTCTTCTGTGAGAAGTCAAAATCGCTTTATCCTGCTATTGCTGCTCACAGCATGTGGAATACAGTGATGACTCTCTTTATCATTTACTACAATATAGCTCTATAAGAGTGGCCGTTGGTCTTTGGTGGCCAGTAAAATGAGATGTTGAAACGGGAGATAGGAAGTAGGAACAGATGTTGGCGTTTTTTTGGTGACAGTTGCTTTTTAGAGTTATGTTATATAGATTGGTTAGGGGTTTCTATATTACGGTACAGGCACCGGCTAACTAGTAATTAAGGTGATGTTACGGAAGACGATTTCTGGGGACCTCGGACATCTAATGAGATTTTTATGTAATTTTGGCAGTAGACCAGTAAACACTTAACGTGTTATCGGGCATGATTTGATTCGTAGTTTATTTTGCACTGCCTTGACTTATTTTCTAGAAGAGGGCAGGGTTTTTTTTATGAGAGGAGAATTTAAGCAGTGTGTAATTGGTCGCCATGTTTTCAGTTTTCCTGTCTTTATGACATGATTGAATCATGCTGTTATACTCAATCAGAGGATAACGAACAAAAGAAATAGAGATTGTTTATTGCGATAGTAATTGGTTTGAATTGATAAGAGGTGGCATCTTTGGTTCCTGAGGATGAACTGGTTTCTGAGCTCAAAGAACTGAATAAGTATTTAGAAAAGCGCCACAAGGTGGGAGGAACCACCAGGGAAAGGAGGCAGCTCCTTCATCAAAAGGGGTTTTTTGCTCCCTTGTTAGAGCTCTCTGGAAAGGAGATATCTTCTTTTTTTCAGGGGAGGGCGCTGGTAGGGGTTGATGGATCCCTGGCAACTTATGGAGCCAGTTATCCCTATGTGCTAACTTTTTTTCGGGCGTTGGCTCATACAACTAGTGCCGGCTGCAAAAATGAGCGGATCTGGGCACAGGAGATCTTTTCACCTCTCCTTCCCAGGTACCAAGAAAAAATGGAGTCCCATATAAGCAAGGGGCAGAGACCAGATGAGGCTATGGCCCATCTGCGCTGGGAAATCTTGGCCAAACTGGAGGCTGAGGTGGCGGAAAAGACGCTGGCCTTAAGGCCGCGCCTGGTGGTTTTAGATGGTGGTTTTGCCCGTCTCAAAATGCATGCTCCTGAAATCTGGAGCAGGTTGAAAATTACAGCCCTGGAGCAGGATGTTTTGTTGCTTGGGGTGACCGAGGAGATCGCCACCAGTTCTCTGGTACGGACCTTTACTCAAAAGGACGACCCGGGTTTCACTGGGGTAATGGGTGACCGGGAGATCCTGTTTGGACTGCTGCAGCCAGGAGAGACTTACCAACTGCATGAGGGGAACAGTGGGGAGCAGGGGCGCCTTTATGCCCGCTTTGCCAGGCATCCCCAGGTTGTGGCTGTTGACTATCTGAGGGAACAGGAAAGCAGTCTTGAGCCGGCTCTCAATTTTTTATATAGTATTACTCCATCCCATGGGAGGGGTATCCCCCTCTGGATTGATGTGGTGGATGCTGAGGTGCGGTTGAGCAGGGAAGAGGTAGAGGCTATGATTGCCACCTGTCTCGATCCAGCAATGGCTGAGGTCTTTTTGAGGCCGCTGAGGGCAAGCAGGGAGTTATAGGAAAATGGAGGTTTTTTCTATGCAAGTGGTTGGAGTGACAACCCAGCAGTATATCTATGTGGCTTCACGGGAGCGGAAATTCCGGATAGGGGAGATCCTGGTCATCGATGATCCGGAACTGAAGCCCCGGGGTGAAGTTGTAGAGACTAAATCCTTTAATAGATTTCTTCCCCTCACTATGGAGCGCAGCCCATTAATCGATCCCGCTGTCTGGGATGGACTAGAACAAGTGGGTTTTCACCTAGG
>JBASML010000064.1:0-1629 GCA_049656845.1 Syntrophaceticus sp. | reverse complement strand
CAGAGTTAGGGGCTGCGGAAATCCTGCAGTTCGCTGATGAAGGGGTTTCTGGTGCTACACTGGACAGGCCGGGGTTGGATGCTCTACGGGAGGCGATCAGTTTGGGGACCGTAGATACCCTGGTTTTAAGAGACCCGGATCGACTGTCCCGCAGACTGGCACATCAGCTTTTTCTCAGTGAAGAATTTGAAAAAGCAGGTGTGCAGATGGTTTTTCTAGACTTTGAGTGGAAAACAACTCCCGAGGGCCGGTTATTTTACGCTATTAAGGGCGCTATTGCCGAATATGAACGGGAAAAGATACGGGAGCGGGTAACCCGGGGGAAGCTTCAGAAGGCAAGGCAGGGAGGTATACCGGTTAATTTCGATGTTTATGGTTACCGGTATGACCCGGATACTGAAGAGGTAGCCCTTTATGAAGAAGAAGCGGTGGTTGTGCGCAAGATGTTTCAGTGGTTCATCAGTGAGGATATGGGAATTGCAACAGTGGCAAACCGCTTGAATGAGATGCAGATTCCAACTCGCAGACGGGCAAAACATTGGCACCGGCAGGTGGTGCGGCAGATCTTAACTAATCCTGTCTTTATGGGTGAATGGAAATACGGGAAAACAGAGTGGCATACAGGACTGCCGCGGCCGCCGGAGTCTGTAATCACCATCCCTGTTCCGCCTATTGTTGACCGGGAAACCTGGGAAAAGGCACAGGAAAAGATCAGCTCGATTCGACGATTTTGGTCAAAAAGGGGAAGGCGCAAATATTTACTTTCAGGTTTGTTAACCTGTGATGACTGCGGGAATACAATGGGTGGTGCTTACATCAGTTGGTGGGGAAAGGCTGCCCGCCGTTATACCTGCCGCCGATCAAGGGGCGCATCAAATCCAGGCTGCTCCCCATCAAAAGCGATTTTAGCAGATATTTTGGAAAAAACGGTTTGGGAGCAGGTGATGGTATTTATTTGCGATCCTGCTGCTGTAGCCAGGGAGGCAGCCATAAAATATCCCAAAAAAAATGATCTTAGGGAAGAAAATGAATGTATTAAAAAACGGTTAGATAAATTGGAGAAGGGAAGAGAAACCATTTTGGATTCAATGGCTATGGGACTTTTTGAGTTTGATGAAAATACAAAGAACAGGTTAGTTGACATAAAACGTAATGAAGAGCGGCTAAAGGTCAGACAAAAGGAATTGGAGCATATGCTGGCACAAACAAAAGAGATAACAGATGACATGGATGACCTGCAGAGCAGAGCTTTCCACCTGATCAATAGAATCGATGAAATAACTTTTGAAGAGAAACGCGCCCTGGTTAGGGCTGTGCTTTCTCAAATCATCATTTCCGGAAGGCCGAACAGGGGAACAGCCTTGAAAAGCCTAGAAGGGGTAACTATAAAAATTATAGTTAAAGCAGAGGAACCCCGAACTACCACATTTTCCCGATAGATCTAGACATAAGAATCTCATTTTCGATGCAGCGAGCGGCATATGTAGCCAGTTTGGTACCTTTATCGGTATTAAAGGTATTAATTGCCTTGATCAACCCGATAGTACCGATTGAAATAAGGTCATCTGGATCCTCTCCCACCCCATCAAATTTTTTAATAATATGAGCTACTACCCTCAAGTTGTGTTC
>JBASML010000063.1:0-5420 GCA_049656845.1 Syntrophaceticus sp. | reverse complement strand
TCCAGCAATGAGTCGGGTGTTTATACCTGGGATGAGGAGAAGTGCATCATGTGCGGCCAATGTATTAGAAACTGCCCGGAGGACGCCTGGCTGGCAAAAGAAAAGGGCTACATTCTGTTTCTTGGCGGCACAATGGGCAAAAAGCCTAAGTTGGGAGAGCGTGTCAAGACATTGATTCAAAGTGAGGAGGAGCTTTTCCTCTATCTGGACAGGGCACTGGAGTATTTTCAAACGCACGGAAAGCGGAAAGAAAGGTTTGGACATACTCTAGATAGGATGGGAGTAAAGGATATAGAAAGGGATGTCCTGGCTGTCGAATAATATTTTAGTGGTATTCGTATGATGAATGCGCTACAATTAATAAAGAAAATGGGCATATGCCAAAAGATATAGCGAAAACCTTATAGCTTGGGAGGTCTACAAAAATGACAAAGAAAGAGTCTGTATGTGATTCATGCTCTTCAAAAACTGAAAACTGTGAAGCAACCTGCGAACAGAAGAGTATGATCAAAGTCAGAGATGATGTCAAATCAGTGATTGCCGTGATGAGCGGCAAGGGAGGGGTAGGAAAATCCACGGTTAGCGCTCTCCTGGCCAGTACCATGGCGAAAAGAGGACATAAGGTTGGGATTCTAGATGCAGATATTACAGGACCCAGCATACCCCGGTTGCTTGGCCTCAAAGGTGGGAATGTTGCCACAGGTAGACAAGGAATTATTCCTCCCCAGACTGCGATGGGGATCAAGGTGATGTCTCTCAACCTCTTTTTTGAACGTGAAGATGAGGCTGTAATCTGGAGGGGCCCCATGCTGGCCGGTGCTGTCAAACAGTTTTGGGAAGATGTAGACTGGGGCGGATTGGACTACCTCTTTGTGGATCTTCCCCCTGGAACAGGTGATGTGCCACTTACGGTGCTCCAGACACTTCCCCTGGATGGAGTAGTGGTCGTCTTCTCTCCCCAGGATCTGGCCATTATGATTGTAAAAAAAGCTGTACGGATGGTAAATACACTTAATGTTCCCATCATCGGGATGGTAGAAAACATGGCCTACCTGGAGTGTCCTGAGTGCGGCAAGGTGATCTATCCTTATGGTAAACCCAAGGGTGAGCAGGTGAGCGCGGAAACTGGCATCCCTGTTTTGGCTACACTACCCATCCAGTCTGCTTATACAAGTTTTGGTGATCAGGGGAAATTAGAGATGCTGGAGACCCCAGAACTGGAGCAGTTGGCAGGGCGCCTGGAGAATGCCGATGCACTGCATTAATCACAGTCCATTTTTCTGCTCCTGGAGTGGCGGAAAAGATGCCTGCCTGGCTTACTACTATGCGGTACAGGCCGGGGGAAAGCCTCGTTATTTATTCACAATGCTCTCCGAAGATGGTGAGCGTTCGCGGGCGCATGCCCTTCCTTTAAAAATTCTGGAGAGTCAGTCCTCTTCCCTGGGCATACCCTTGATTGTCGGGTCTGCAACCTGGGGCGGGTATGAAAAGGTTTTTGTTGAACAGCTGCGGAAATTCAAAGAAGATAGGATCGAGTTCGGTGTTTATGGAGATATCGACCTGGAGGGACACCGCAAGTGGCAGGAGAATGCCTGTGCTGCGGCTGGAATGAAAGCTTATCTCCCTCTCTGGGGGCGGTCCCGCCGGGAAATAGTTGCTGAATTGGTCGACCTGGGCTTTCAGGCAGTAATCGTGGCGGTCAATGAAGAGAAAATGGGCAGGGAGTACCTGGGAAAAGTTATGGACAGGCCATTGATGGATGAACTGGAGAGCAAAGGAATCGATGTGGCAGGAGAAAACGGGGAATACCATACAGTGATAACAGATGGCCCCCTCTTCCAGAAACCGCTTACCCTGGAAGTCAAAGGCATCGAATCCCATGAAAAACACTGCTTTCTCCATATTGATTAGATGGATCACGGGGACGGATTTCCTGATCTGCTTTAACTAAAAAACATTTCCAGGTAACAGTTACCATTAATAATACCCTGAGCCTGTGGATCACAGGGATTGTTCTCGTGGTTTCTTATTTACGCTCTCCAGGTTGTCATGGGTGATGGGTGTTATTGGTGTTTGGCGGTTGTTTTAGCCCCTCTTTTTTTTCGGAGGGGCTTTAACTTTGCCAGCGTGGAGGTCAAGCATCGTTCACTTTATTTGCAGGGAAGGGGTGGGATAGGTTTAATTTAATTCAAAAAACCTTACCCATCCCCTTGCTTTTCTCTAATCCCTATGTTAAATTAAAACCAATAAGGGCATATGCCTACATTAATCAGGAAAATACAGCCTAAAAAAGGAGGCTACTGCAATGAAAATTGGGGTAACAGCAACTGGGAAGGATCTCGAGTCTCAGATGGATCCCCGCTTTGGGAGATGTGCTTACTTTATCCTGGTGGATCCGGATACAGAGAAGTTTGAAGTTGTAGATAATCCGGGTATATCTGCTGGAGGGGGTGCTGGAATCCAGGCAGCACAGGCATTTATAAAGCAGGGTGTAGAGGCAGTTATTACCGGTCATTGCGGTCCTAATGCATTCGAAGTCCTAGCTGAGGGGGGAATAAAGATTTACCAGGCACCTGAAATGAGTGTCAGGGAGGTGCTGGATCTTTATAAAAAGGGAGAACTGAAAGAAATCAGCACCCCTGGCAGAGCCAATCGAGGCAGGGGAGCCAAGCGAGGCAAGGGTTCCCGATGATTATTTCTATTCTTAGCGGCAAAGGAGGCACTGGTAAGACTACTGCAGCGGTCAACCTGGCTTTTTCCCTGGCAGTAAGGAATGAAAAAGTACTTTTGCTGGATGCCGATGTAGAGGAACCCAATGCCGGACTCTATTTGAAACCGGTTTTAGAGGAATCTTTGCCAGTGTCCATACTTGTTCCTGAGATCGATGAGGAGAGATGTGACTACTGTGGAGAGTGCGCGGATTTTTGCCAGTTTAATGCATTGGCTGTTGCTCAAGAAGTTGTGCTGACCTTTCCTGAACTCTGCCATGGATGCGGAGGGTGTGCCCTCGTGTGCCCCAAAGAGGCAGTCAAGGAGGTTGGCAGGGAGATCGGTGTGGTGGAAAAGGGATGGGCAGAATCCATAGGTTTCTGGCAGGGGAGGCTAAACATCGGAGAGCCGTTCGCGGTGCCGGTGACACGCAGCCTTAAGAAAGGGCTGACAGATATAAAAGACAATATAGTGCTCATCGATGCTCCTGCAGGCGTATCCTGTCCTGTGATAGAGGCGGTGAGGGGCAGCGACTTTGCCCTTTTGGTTACAGAACCCACACCTTTTGGGTGCCATGATCTTGAGCTTGCTTTAGAGATGGTAGAGCATCTGGGGATTCCGCATGGTGTGGTGATCAACCGTGCAGGGGATGATAACAGCATCATTAGTGAACTTTGTCAAGAGAAGAATGTGCCCATTTTGCTGGAAATCGAATTCAGTTCTCGACTAGCCTCATTGGGGGCTGCGGGAATCCCTTTTAGCAAGGCTTTACCTTACTGGCAGGATAGATTCTATGAAACCTATCAGTTTATCAAGGAGAAGTGCTTATGCGCCAATTAGTTATTACCAGCGGAAAAGGTGGAACAGGTAAGACAACGGTAACTGCCAGCTTTGTTGCTATTGCAGGTGAAAAGGTTGTGGCAGATGCTGATGTGGAAGCCCCTAACCAACACCTGCTGCTTAATCCCCGGCTTGTGGAGAAAAGGGAGTACAAAGGGGCAAAAATGGCAATCAAGGATGCTGAAAAATGTGATCAGTGTGGGAAGTGTGAAGAATACTGCCGCTTTAATGCCATCAGGGATATGGAAGTAGACCCCACCAGCTGTGAGGGTTGTGGTGTCTGTGTTTATGTTTGTCCAACAGGAGCCCTGCGGCTTGAAGAGGTTGTTACAGGAGCTACCATGATTTCCAAAACCGATTACGGTGCTTTTTCGCATGCCTTATTAAAAATAGGTGCCGAAGGATCCGGGAAACTGGTAACTGAGGTACGCAGAAACGCCGAAAAAATCATGCAAGATGAGCCGCTGCTGCTTATCGATGGCCCACCAGGAATCGGGTGCCCTGTTATCGCTTCTCTTACCGGGACAGATCTTGCTCTGATTGTATCTGAACCCTCAGTTTCCGGGAGGCATGATTTAGAAAGGATTCACCAGGTAACACAGCATTTTGAGGTTGATGCACTTGTCTGCATCAATAAGTGGGATTTAAGCCCTGAAATGAGCGGGAATATTGAGCAATACTGTGAAGATGAAGGTGTTAACCTAATTGGCAAAATACCCTTTGACCCCAAGGTTATGGATGTTTATAAACAGGGGCTGCCTGTGGAGTGTCTATTACAAACCAAAGCAGGGGAAGCTATTGCGGAGATATGGGAAAATGTCAGGGAACACCTTTTTCAATAAAAGATTCCATAGCGGAAATCCCGCATAAACATTTTGCAACCTCTATGCTATGGCTATTTGTTTAAGCTATTCATTATATGTAGATATGTGGCGTGTGGCGGTACTTCATATGTGACGGTACTGCAAAGGTAAAATGGCTTTTTACACTGGAATCATAATGAATTAAATATCAAAGGAGGATTAATCATGAAGGTTGCTGTTCCATCTGAAGGCACCGACATATGTGCTCATTTTGGACATTGTGAGAGTTTTACCATTGTGGAAATGGAAGATGGCAAGGTGATCAATAAGCAAACATTGGAGGCACCTCCACATGAGCCAGGTTTGCTGCCGCGGCTGCTGGCTGAGAAAGGTGTTAATGTAGTGATTGCCGGAGGAATGGGCTCCCGTGCCCAGCAGCTTTTTGCACAGCAAGATATTAAAGTGATCACAGGTGCTAGTGGTTCTATTGATGATGCCCTGGCAGCATTTATCCAGGGGAATCTGAAAACAGGTCCCAATGCATGTGACCATTAGATGGAAATCATTTTATAAAGTTTTAAGAAATGCGCCGTTGAATTAATACGGCGTTTTTTTATCTAAAATAATTTATCTACTACTTGATTGACATACCGGGTTTATGTTATATTAGTATTGAAATGGGCATATGCCCATAACGGGAATTGGTAATACAGCCATTAATAAGGCTATCAGCTTTTAACTAGGTGCAAAGGGGTGACAATGTTGGATGATATTCTTCACTCCTGCTATCAAGAACTAGAGAAACGCCGTATTCGGCTGACTCCACAGCGAGAGGCTGTACTGCTTGCGCTGTATCGTGAAAGAGAAGGGCATCTAACTTCTTATGAGTTATTCAAGAAAGCAAAGAAAATTTATCCTGAGTTGGGGTTAGCGACAGTTTCTCGAACACTTGAGCTATTCTTAGAAATGGGTCTGCTCAGAGATGTTCAGTTTGATAAGGGTTCAACCAAATATGAACTAAGAGATCCAAAGGATAGTCAGCACCACCATTTAATTTGCAAGCGTTGT
>JBASML010000062.1:0-8613 GCA_049656845.1 Syntrophaceticus sp. | reverse complement strand
CTAAGTATGAGGAGCCCAAGTATGAAATCAAAGCTGGCGAAGGCTATGCCATCACCGAGGCAGCCCGGGGTATCTGCTGCCATGGTGGTAAGATCGACAAGGACGGCGTTTGCCAGGCCTGGGATATTGTGGCTCCTACATCCAGAAATGTCTACAATTTAGAGAAGGACTTCGAATACTTTGTACCAAAGCTGCTTAATCTATCTGATGAGGAACTGACCTTGAAGTGTGAGATGATGATTAGGAACTATGACCCATGCCAGTCCTGTGCAACACACTCCATCAAGGTTAATCTGTGCCGGGAGGGTTAAATGGAATCTGAGTTTCTCATTATCTGCTGCGGCAACCTCTATTCATCTGATGATGCGGTAGGGATGCATGTGGCATGGAGATTAAAAGAGATGAAGCTCCCCAATAAGGTGCAACTGATTGAGGCCGGAACACCCGGCCTCAATCTTCTTGATATCTGGGAGGGAGCTAAAAATGTGATCATTGTTGATGCAGTGACCAGTGGGTCACCACCAGGAACGATCCATGTTTTTGATGGGGCATCACTGCCCCCTCGGGATTTTCTTCCTCTGTGCTTGCACGGATTTAATGTGATCGATGCCATTGATCTGGCAAGATCCCTGAAGAGGCTGCCTGAGAACCTAAGGATCGTAGGGATCGAGATCCTGACAGAGGAGGCCTATTATGAGGGGCTCTCTGAGCATGTGGCTGCCGCTGTAGAATCCGCGTGTGAGCGGGTCCTGGAAGAGGTAAAGAGAATGCTGGCGTGATACTGTTTTCGACTGTTATTACCTGTTCTTCGTCAAGAGCAGGTAATAATTTTCAGATCCCTTTGCCAGTATGGATAAATTTTTACCAGAACATTCTTGGGTGAAAAGTTATCATTCAGGCATTATTCCAAAGATAATGTCTAACTGCCAACTGCCAGTACTGGTTGCCAAAGTAGAAAAATTGTCTTAAGATGGAGATGCCGAATATAAAATGAGAACGGTGGGGGCTTATGCATGAACTGTCGCTGATGATGGGAGTTGTGGACCTGCTGAGAAAAAGTGCAGCTGAAGAGAACATTACAAAAATCACAAAGGTAATGTTAGTGGTAGGTGATATGACCATGGCGGTTCCAGATGCCCTGTGTTTTGCCTTTGAGTCTTTTAAGGATGAGGAGCTGTTTCAGGATGCTGTCTTGGAGATCAGGAAAGAGCCAGTGCGGGGAGAATGCAAGGACTGCCACCATAACTTTGATATTAAAGATTTTGAATTTCTCTGTCCATCCTGTTCCAGCTCCAATGTGCGGGTAGCCTCTGGGAGAGAACTGTACATCGATTATTATGAAGGAGAATAGAAAAATGGTTAAGGTGAGGATGGCAGCACCAGTGCTGCAGCAAAATGATGAAGTTGCCAGGGAGAACAGAAAACTTTTTGGCGATAAAAAGCTTTTTGTGCTCAACCTGATGAGTTCACCTGGCTCTGGGAAGACCAGCATTCTAGAGCGGACCATTGAAAAGCTTGCCGGCCGGCTGAAGTTGGGGGTTATTGAGGGAGATATCTATACCACAAGGGATGCAGAACGCATCGAGAAATTTGGGATACCGGTAGTTCAGATTAATACTGCAGGTTCCTGCCATCTGGATGCTAGGATGGTGGAGCCAGCCCTTGATGACTTTGATCTAGGCGAACTCGACCTATTGATTGTGGAGAATGTAGGGAACCTGGTTTGCCCTGCTGAGTTTGACCTGGGTGAGGATGCCCGGGCGGCAGTCTTAAGCATTACAGAGGGCAATGACAAACCTATGAAATACCCGTTGGTTTTTCGGGAATCCAGGGTGGTGCTGATCAACAAGATCGACCTTCTTCCCTATACCGACTGTGATATCGACCTTTTACAGAGCGATCTGAAGAAGATCAACCCGGAACTGGAGCTTTTCCAGGTGTCGGCAAGGCTTAACCATGGATTTGAGCCGTGGATCGCCTGGCTGGAGGAGCAGGTTAACTTAAAAAAAAATAATTGAAAAACACACCTCTTGACAGGAGTGAAATGATCATGCATAATGGTATCTGGCAATGCGGGGTGGAGCAGCGGTTAGCTCGTCGGGCTCATAACCCGGAGGTCGCTGGTTCGAATCCAGCCCCCGCTACCAAATATTAAGGCGGCGTAGCTCAGTTGGTCAGAGCATGCGGTTCATACCCGTAGAGTCGCTGGTTCGAATCCAGCCGCCGCTACCAAATGGCCCGTTAGTCAAGTGGTTTAAGACACCGGCCTTTCACGCCGGTAACAGGGGTTCGAATCCCCTACGGGTCACCAGATAAGTTCCCCACCAGTCAAATGGTGGGGTATTTGCTTTTTATTTGTCGATTACCCTCCTGCGGGAAAACACCAATTTTTTCATAAGCCATGGATTATAATGGATCATATCATGGCAAAACATGGTGTTTATTGATGATGGAACCGGACTCGAAAGAAAAAACAGTTGCAAGAGTTGGCAGCAATTTTCTAACATCCGTCCGTCTTCAAACATCTTTTAAGGCGGGGAGTCGACAATGGCTGTGGTTTTTAGCAAGCTGCGGCGCTGCGCACTACAGATGCGGGCACTGCAATTTAATCCAGGGTGGTATATCAGCTCATTTGTGCTGGGGTTAGCTGCGGGGCGAGGGATGTTGGGAGGGCTGGCTCCTTTTGCTGCCCCTACAGCTGCTATGAGTGCCGTATTTTTCCCTGGTAGATCCCTTTGGCCGATCATGGCTGGAGTGCTGATTGGCCTGGCCACCAGGGCTCCCCTGTATCCAGGGGTAAAACCCTACGGAGATTACCTTTTAGTAGTGGCCATATTTGTTATAGCGCGGCATTATAAAGAACGTTTAGCAGATTCATGGCTCCTGGCAGCAATCTTTGTTGGGGGAAGTAATTTTATCATAAAATATATCTGTATGGTGATTACAGGGCCATATCCTGGTTTTTTACCCGGTTTGCTCAGTGAATCAGTGCTGGCCGGGGTCTTTACTGTGCCTTTACAATATGTTTTTAGTGATTATAAGAAGCAGAAAAAACTTTTTTCTCTACTGGTGCTTGTCTTAGTTTATTATGGGTTGGGAGATCTCCGGCTGGGGCCTACTAATATACAGGAAGTGCTGGGGAGAAGCGTTCTTCTGATTGTGGCTGGTGGTTGGGGAGGAGGCTGGGGTGCGGCAGCTGGTGTTATTTTGGGAGTTTTTTCAGGAAACCTTGTAACTGCTTTGCCAAGAACGGGTTTTTTTGCAGCAACAGGTTTCTTTTCGGGAATCCTCAAAAGCTGTGGCCCACCTGGGGTGATTCTGGGATTTTTTTTATCGAGCCTCTTCTTTTCCGCAAGTTATGGGCAGCCAGGTGCTCTTCTGGGGCACCTGTGGGCTAGTATCCTAGCTATTGGGCTTTATCTGGCATCATTGCGATTTCTACCATTTATTCCTGGTAGAGAAAATAATGAGACCCGCAGCGTCCAGCCACTCCATGCAGAGGTCGGGGTTGCCCAGCGCTCTAAGCCTCAAGAGGCCTTATGTGGTGACAGCTTTGGTGTATCTCACCTTGAGCCACGCCGGCTTTTGGTGACTATAAGTGATGGCATGGGATCGGGGATCAATGCTGCTCGGGAAAGCAGGATTGTGGTAAAATTAGTAGAACAATTACTGGGAAGTGGTGTAGGTCCAGAGGCTGCTGCCGAAATTGTGAATACTGCGCTCTACCTACGGGGTGGGGAAGAGAGTGCTGCAACCATTGACACTGCCATAGCTGACCTTGATGCAGGCTCTTTGGAGTTTTTAAAGGTAGGAGCACCTCCCAGCTTTCTGAAAAGGGGGGAGGTGGTTGAGTTAATCAGGTCAGTCTGCTGGCCAGCGGGGATCCTGGATGAAATAGATACCCAAGTGCTGACCAGGGGGATTATGCCTGGGGATATCTTGGTTATGGCATCTGATGGTGTCACAGAGGCAAATCAGTTAAGAGATGTACCAGATGATTGGATGTATACATATATTCGTGATCTACCTTTAGAGGAGGCCCAGGTTATCGCTGACTTGATTCTAAAGTATGCATTGAAGACAGCGGGATTCGAGAACAAGGATGATATGACAGTTGTGGTTGTGCGTTTCGACCGGGGACAGGAATTGGAGTGAAATTAATGCCCGCGTTTAGAGAAAAGGTTGAAGAACTGATCAGAAAAAAGAAACTGATCGACCCTGGAATGCGGGTTGTTGTCGGAGTATCTGGAGGTGCGGACTCGGTCGCCCTCTTATCTGTTTTAAGGGAGATTGCGCCATCTTTGTCTTTGGAAATTCATGCGGCACACCTCAACCACCTTCTACGGAAGGAGGCCGAGGATGACGCTGCTTTTGTACAGAGGCTTGCTCACTCTTTGGAGATTCCGGTTACTGTGGGTTATGCCCGGGTGGCCCATCTGGCCAGGGTCCACAAGATGAGTATTGAGGAGGCAGGTAGATGGGCGCGCTATAATTTTTTGAGACATGTGGCCAGACGTGTCGATGCACCCCGGATCGCGGTAGGTCATCATTTAGGTGATCAGGTGGAAACAGTTATTTTTAATTTGCTGCGGGGTGCTGGGCCTGCAGGGATTGCAGGGATCCCGGTATATAATCGCGGGGTTGTCCGCCCTTTGCTCGGTGTTACCAGGGAAGAGATTGAGGATTATTGCAGGTGCTGCGGTTTGGCCTGGTGTACTGATGCCACCAACCTAACAACAGATTATCAGCGCAACCGCATTCGGGTGGAGCTGCTGCCTTACCTGCGGCGGTTTTTCAACCCCCAGGTTGACCAAGCGATAGCCCAAACGGCTGACATTATCTCTGAAGAGAATGGGTTTCTGGATGAGTTGGCTGTTTTTTTGTTGCGGGAGATAGCAGAGGAAAGTCAGCAGCTGGGTTTTAAGATATCACTGGATAAGTTTTTATTACTTCCCCTTTCTCTCCGGCGCCGGCTGCTGCGCCAGGTGATCAAAAGAAAAGGGGGAGGGTTGAAGAACATGGGGTACCAGAACTATAATGACTGCCTGACTTTTCTAGAAGAGTCGCGGCCTGGAGGAGAATTCCACCTTCCCCATGGCTTGAGATTGGTCAAGAATAAGAGGTATTTTACTGTACTCAGAGACAGCCCTCAAGAGAGTGACTGGAAAAGGGTTCAGCATCTATTGGAAATACCCGGGGAAACGGAGATCCCGGAGCTGGGTCTTTCTATCAAAGCAGAAATCAAGCAGTACCAAGGGGATCCAGATCAATTGTTATATTTCTTACATAATAACTACCAGGTATGCTTTGATTATGATAAAATAGAACTACCGTTGTTTGTACGGACACGCTGTGCTGGTGATAAGATAAGGCCCTTTGGCCTGGGAGGGACGAAAAAGCTCAAAAAATTATTTAATGATTTAAAAGTTCCTTCTCAACAAAGAGACAGTGTTCCCCTGGTGGTTTCCGATGGTGAAATTTACTGGGTAGTGGGATACAGGAGGGGTGCTGCAGCCCCTGTTACAGATGAGACGAGACGGGTTCTTTTACTGCAGGCATACTATAAAGATATGAAGAGCAAATAAAAAGATCGATCACAATATTATGTAATGTAATTCTAGAAAGGGGGATGAGGGTGCAAGATAACAAGAACCAGAACCAGAACCAGAACCAGAACCAGTTGTTAAAGAATATATCGATCTACCTTATCCTGTTGGTGATTGCGGCAATGGCTTTAAAGATGACCATGCCCCATGAGACAAAACCCGCAGAGTGGACTTATTCTCATTTTATTGAATACCTGGCTGATGGGAAGATTGACAAAGTAACCTTAAAATCGGTAGGTGATGAAAACTATCAGATTGAAGGGGAGACAAAAAAGGGAGAAAAATTTACACTGTTTGCTCCTGCTTCGGACCAGGGGCTTCATAGCCAGCTGAAGGAAAAGAATGTGACCGTCAAATACGAGCCAAGTGAGGGGCCGCCCTGGTGGGCGGGTCTGCTTTCCACCCTCTTACCGTTGCTGCTGATTGGAGGTTTCCTTTTTTTTATGATCCAGCAAACCCAGGGAAGCGGTAATCGAGTGATGCAGTTCGGTAGGACAAAGGCAAAAATGCTGGATCCGGAGAAACAGAAGGTTACCTTCAAAGATGTAGCGGGAGTGGATGAGGCCAAAGAGGAGTTGGCTGAGGTTGTGGAATTCCTCAAGGAGCCGAAACGATACATTGAAATCGGGGCCAAAATCCCCAAAGGGGTACTCCTTTATGGACCGCCTGGTACTGGAAAAACGCTGTTGGCGAGAGCTGTAGCAGGGGAGGCTGGCGTCCCCTTTTTCAGCATCAGCGGTTCGGATTTTGTGGAGATGTTTGTGGGGGTAGGTGCTGCACGGGTGCGTGACCTCTTTGAACAGGCCAAAAAGAATTCTCCCTGTATTGTTTTCGTTGATGAGATCGATGCTGTGGGAAGGCAACGTGGAGCTGGCCTTGGTGGCGGACATGATGAGAGGGAGCAGACACTGAATCAGCTGCTGGTGGAGATGGATGGTTTTGATGCCAATGAAGGGATTATTATCCTAGCTGCAACTAACCGTCCGGATATTCTGGACCCAGCACTTCTGCGGCCGGGGCGTTTTGACCGCCAGATTGTAGTGGACAGCCCGGATCTGCCTGGGCGTAAAGAGATCATTAAGGTGCATGTTAGAGGGAAAAAGCTGGAGGACGATGTTGACATCGATGTGCTTGCCCGGCGTACACCTGGTTTTACTGGTGCGGACCTGGCCAATGTGATCAATGAGGGTGCACTTCTTGCCGCACGGCGGGGAAAGAAGAAGATAGGCATGAAAGAATTGGAGGATGCAGTGGAACGGGTGATAGCAGGACCCGAGAAAAAATCCCGGATGATGAATGAGAAAGAAAAGAGATTGGTGGCCTACCATGAGGCAGGGCATGCGGTTGTAGGGAGCATGCTTCCCAATACAGATCCGATACATAAGGTCTCAATTATTCCTAGAGGCCGGGCAGGGGGGTATACCCTGATGCTGCCTACTGAGGACCGCCATTACATGACAAAATCTCACCTTCTGGATGAGATTACAACACTCCTGGGAGGGCGTGTTTCCGAAGATATTGTTCTCAAAGATATCAGCACCGGTGCGCAAAATGACCTGGAACGGGCAACAACACTGGTACGCAAAATGATCACAGAGTATGGGATGTCAGAAGAACTGGGCCCTCTAACCTTCGGCAGGCCGCAGGAGCAGGTTTTTTTGGGCAGGGATATTTCCCAGGACCGCGGCTACAGTGATGCGGTTGCCTTTTCTATCGATAAAGAGGCGCGGCGGATCATTGAGCACTGCTACCAGAAGGCAAAGGAGATACTGGAGAAAAACATTCACAAACTACACCTTGTTGCCACAACCTTGATGGAGAAGGAAACCATTAATGCCGAAGAATTTGAAGCACTTATGCAGGGAGCTTAGATGCCCCCTGCTTTTTTATTAGCTGACCAGTCTTGGACAGGTTGGAATCATGTTATTGGTTCAGGAGATATAAAATATACATCATTTACTATTTACCAACGTGCCAGGTTTGCTTTATTGCTTTACAGATTTCAGCTGAGAAAGCCTCGCCCAAGAGAGGGATGCCAATTAGATTTGTTGCAGGAGCAGAGACGGTTTTTGCGATCTATATTCTAGAGGTATGACAATCTTTTTCCTAACTAAACTGCCAATTGACTAACAACTATTATTTAAGGAATACTACCTATGAAGGGAGCAAAAATGCAGTGGAGCGTACATTTATTATGGTCAAGCCCGACGGTGTTCAGCGAGGGTTTGTAGGAGATATCATAAAAAGATTTGAACAGAAAGGCCTAAAAATAGTGGGGCTGAAGATGTTTCAAATTTCACCGGAGCTGGCTTCTAAACATTACGGCGAACACCAGGGTAAACCTTTTTTTGATGGCCTTATCAAGTACATTACTTCATCACCTGTAGTAGCAATGGTCCTGGAAGGGAAGGGTTGCATCAGCCTGGTCAGAGGGATGATGGGGGCGACTGATCCCCAAAAAGCTGCTCCTGGAACGATTAGGGAGGCCTTTGGGATTGATATAGGTAGAAATGTGATCCACGGCTCTGATTCTCCGGCAAGTGCCATCCGGGAGATTTCACTTTTTTTTGATGATCAGGAACTTTGCAGCTATGAACTCAGCCTATTTGATTGGATCTATGAAGAATAGATACACTTTACCATGTAAAATGCTCTTCATCCCGATTTCCTCTAATGTTATAAAAAATAAATCATTCTATAAGTAGGAAAAATAGAATTGATGGCGAATACATAAATGAAGCATACCTACCGCGTGGTTAATGATCCGTTTTTTAGGTAGCCAAACCGGAATGAGGGCAAGCATATAAATTTAAGCTGATTAGATAAGACCTTCAAAGGAGGTGTTGCAGGCGGAACAAGGGGGGCCAACATTATTAGTGGCCATATGGTAGAAGCGGTCAGGTGTTGCAAGGGAAAGAAAATTTGAAGGGAGATGCAAGTGTATGCCTTTTGATGCTACTCAAATGAAAGACTGGCAGATTGCTGCAGAAGCAGAGAAGAATATGCC
>JBASML010000061.1:0-2531 GCA_049656845.1 Syntrophaceticus sp. | reverse complement strand
GAACACAAGGGGACTGTCCCTCTGTGTTCCCCCTGTGTTCCCCGGTGTTCCTACCTGGACCCATCACCAGAACCGTCCCCCTGATTGGTCCACATGGGGTCGACAATGCAGAGGACTGTAAGTTCTCCATCGCCGGTGTTTTCCAAGTACTGCTCTGCTCCTGGGGGCACATACACTGCTCTGCCGGGTTTGACCTCAGCTGTTTTTTTGTCAACGTGAAGGACGCCTTCTCCCTCCAAAATGTAGTAAACCTCGGCACTCTTTGTGAGTTTATGTGGGAGTGTGCTCTTACCTACAGGAATGCGGGCGTGAGCGATGCTGCATTGTAGGGCGAGTTTATCTTCTTCCCGCAGGGGATGCAGGAGTTCACAGAGGATGCTGCCATCTTCAGCAGTGAAATAGCTGCATTCCCGAATGTCTTTAACCAGCATGAAAGATACCTCCTTTGAGTTTGGGTTTGAGTCCCCTTGTCACACATCCTAATTAAATGGTACGATTAGACAGCAGATAGCTAGACAGTGTCTCATATTAATATAACACACTGCCCCAGCGCCCGTCTCCCAGATTTTTACTGGTGACAGTCACCTGGGAAAGCCTGGGAGAGCCTGGGAAACTCTGTGGCTGTACCTAAATCAGACAGCAGCTTGTTTTGGAGGAGTGGTTAATTTGTTCAGGTTATTCAAATATTTAAAACCATATGCCTTACCTGTGGCAGCTGTTTTTATTCTGGTGTTTTTTCAGGCTTTTTCTGAGGTATACCTGCCGAATATGATGTCCGATATTGTCGATATAGGCATTGTAACCGGCGATACAGCTTACATTTTGAAAATGGGTGGGCGCATGCTGATGGTTGCAGCCATCGGTACAGGCTGTGCTGTTCTGGCCAGATATTTATCAGCAAAAAGTGCGGTGGGGTTTGGCAAAATTCTCCGAAGTAAAGTTTTTTCACATGTTGAGAATTTTTCATTACAGGAATTCAACAGTTTCGGCACTTCATCCCTGATCACAAGGACGACAAATGATATTACACAGATACAGCAATTCACCCTAACCATGCTGCGTATGATGCTTAGAGCGCCGATGATGTGTATCGGTGGAATTATCATGGCTGTCTCAAAAGATGCAAAATTATCGCTGGTGATTGTTCTTGTCATACCTGTTTTGGCTTTCCTTATATACATCTTTGGACGTATTAGTGTGCCGCTTTTCAAAGCGATCCAGGAAAAAATTGATAGATTGAATCTTGTTCTGCGTGAAATGCTTACTGGTATCAGGGTGGTGCGTGCTTTTAACCGTGTTGATTATGAAAATGAGCGTTTTAATAAGGCTAATGTTGAGCTTACCGACACCACTATTAAGGCGAACAAGTTGATGGCTGCTTTAATGCCTGCCATGATGCTGATACTTAACTACACAATAATTGCCATTATCTGGTTCGGTGGCCTGCGCATTGAGAGTGGCTACTTGCAGGTTGGGGATCTGATGGCTTTTATTCAATATGTGATGCTGATTTTGAATTCCCTGATCATGCTCTCTATGCTCTTTGTTATGGTGCCCCGGGCTGCGGTTTCTGCGGGGAGAATTAATGAGGTGCTTGATGCTCCCTGTCAGGTTAAGGCTGCTGGGCAGGTTAGCCTCGCGGATTCGGCAGCCCGCAAACCCCAACAATCCCCACAGCTTGAAGATGAAGAGCAGATGAAAAGCTCATACCCGTTTGGTGGAGAGCAAATTAGCAGAGCTGCCAGCGCAAAAGTGAGGGGCTTTGTTGAGTTTAAAGATGTTACCTTCAGCTACCCCGGGGCGGAAAAACCTGTCCTCAGCGGTATTTCCTTCTCTGCCAAACCCGGTGAGACAACTGCCATTATTGGCGGCATCGGTGCGGGGAAATCCACTTTAATCAACCTTATTCCGCGCTTTTTTGATGTTGACAGTGGCAGCATTTCCATTGACAACGTGGATATCAGGGAAATGCCGCTGGAAGATTTGAGGTCCAAGATTGGTTATGTCTCCCAGAAGGCTGTTCTGTTTAGTGGAAGTATTGCTGAAAACATCAGATACGGTAGGGAAGATGCCTCAGATGAAGAGGTGTGGCATGCCATCAAAACTGCCCAGGCAGCGGATTTTGTCAACAGCATGCCTCAGGGCCTGGATTCTGTTATTGCACAGGGCGGCACCAACTTGTCTGGTGGCCAGAAACAGCGGCTGGCTATTGCCCGGGCTCTGGTGAGGCGGCCTTTGATCTATGTTTTCGATGACTGTTTCTCAGCTCTTGATTATAAAACAGATGCCAGGCTGCGTGCAGCATTAAAGAAGGAAACAGCAGGCTCAACTGTGATCTTTGTTGCCCAGAGGGTAAGCACAGTGATGGAGGCAGATCAAGTTGTTGTTTTGGATGAGGGAAAGGTTGCGGGAACTGGCAAGCACAGGGAGCTTTTAGAGAGCTGTAGTGTATACCGCGAGATTATATCCTCACAGCTTTCACTGGAGGAGTTGGCATGAGTAGGGAAGACAAAGATAAGAGGTGGTTGAAG
>JBASML010000060.1:0-1831 GCA_049656845.1 Syntrophaceticus sp. | reverse complement strand
ACCTGTAACTGTTCTTCTCCGTGCTTTAGGATATTCGACAAATGAAGAAATTTTGGATAAATATAATGACGATGATTTCCTGAAGATTACCCTGGAGAAGGATAATACCCAGACTCAGGAAGAGGGTTTGGTGGAGATCTATAAACGCCTGCGGCCAGGGGAGCCTCCCACTATAGAGAGTGCGCAGGCACTATTGGAGAATCTCTTTTTTGATACGCGGCGCTATGACCTAGGCCAGGTTGGCCGCTATAAATTAAATAAAAAGCTCAAGTTGGATGATACCCATGACAGCAGGTGCTTGACACCTGAGGATGTCTTTGCTGTGGTAGGATATTTTCTCAAGCTGATGAATGGTGAGGGGGATGTCGATGACATCGACCATCTAGGGAATAGGAGGCTGCGTTCAGTAGGCGAACTGTTGCAGAACCAGTTCCGGATTGGCCTGGCACGTATGGAAAGGGTTGTCCGGGAGCGCATGACCATTCAGGATGTGGATACCATAACTCCACAGGCATTGATTAATATTCGCCCTGTTGTGGCATCCATCAAAGAGTTCTTTGGCAGCAGCCAGCTATCCCAATTTATGGATCAGACCAACCCCCTGGCAGAATTAACTCATAAGCGACGTTTGAGCGCTCTGGGGCCAGGTGGTTTAAGCAGGGAGCGTGCGGGCTTTGAGGTACGGGATGTTCATCATTCACACTATGGGAGGATGTGTCCTATTGAAACTCCGGAGGGCCCTAACATCGGTCTGATCGGATCTCTAAGTACCTATGCCAGGGTGAATAAGTACGGTTTTATCGAGACACCTTACCGAAAAGTGGACAAGGAAAAGGGTGTTGTTACAGATAAGATCGAATATCTGACCGCGGACACAGAAGACGAATTTGTAATCGCACAAGCTAACGCTCCTTTAGATGAGGAAGGCCGCTTTATTACCCCCAAGGTTGATGCCCGTTATGGCAAGAATATTTTAGCTGTACCTACCTCTGAGGTTGATTATATGGATGTTTCACCAAAACAGGTAGTGAGTGTTGCTGCAGCTCTTATTCCTTTTTTGGAGAACGATGATGCCAACCGTGCTTTGATGGGTGCTAATATGCAGCGACAGGCTGTACCCCTTTTGCGAACTGAAGCGCCTTTGGTGGGAACAGGAATCGAATACCGGGTTGCCCATGACTCTGCTGTTGTAGTGACCGCTGATGAAGCAGGGGTGGTAGAAAAGGTTACCGCTGATGAAATTAGAATCAAGGGGGATTCTGGTAGGTTGAGGACTTACCCTTTGATAAAATTTGCTCGTTCCAACCAGGGTACCTGTATCAACCAGAAACCTATTGTCAATAATGGCCAGCGTGTCAAGGAGGATCAGGTGATAGCTGATGGCGCCAGTACAGCTGGGGGAGAACTTGCTCTGGGCAGGAATGTCTTGGTGGCTTATATGCCCTGGGAGGGTTATAATTATGAAGATGCTATCCTGATTAGTGAAAAGCTGGTAAAGGAAGATTACTTTACATCTATTCATATTGAAGAATATGAATGTGATGCCCGGGATACCAAACTTGGCCCAGAGGAGATCACCCGGGATATACCCAATGTTGGTGAAGATGTTTTGAAGGATCTTGATGAGCGGGGGGTTATCCGGGTAGGTGCTGAGGTGCGCCCCGGGGATGTCTTGGTAGGCAAGGTAACCCCTAAAGGGGAAACAGAACTTACTGCAGAAGAGCGCCTGCTCAGGGCGATCTTTGGAGAAAAAGCCCGGGAGGTCAGGGATACCTCTCTCAGGATTCCCCATGGAGAGTCTGGTAGAGTAGTTGATGTTAAGGTATTTTCC